>CAMVHW010000061.1 GCA_947167395.1 uncultured Bacteroidales bacterium | reverse complement strand
AGCGATTCCATATTTAACATCTATAAAGTAACTTCTTATTTAACAGATATAAATCGGAGCAAAACATCTTAAAAACCCTTAATAATATGAAACACATTTTCTCTACCATTCTTTGTCTTATGCTCTCATTGAGTATGGGCTATGCTAAAACTCACAGCGTGCTTATTCAAAACGGTAAAAGTTCACTTACCACTTTAACCGTTACTGACCAACTGGGTACGACCTACGCCCTCGGCTCTAATAACATTGAAGAAGGTACAATCCTAACCTTTACCTTATCCAATTCTACTGACTTTTATATCAAATGCACTGATAGGGATAATGCGCAACCTGACATACTTGATGTAACTACTTATGAGATTACCGCATCCTCACCTGCAAGATTAAGATTCTTAGTTGTAGAAAGACAATATATTGTCAACGTTTGGGTTAAACCTTCTGATGGCGGTACTATAAGCAGCCTTCTCGGCGGCTTCAACGTTGATCCTGACGAAGAAGATGCAAGTCAAGGCAAATTTACTTATATTCGCAGTGCAGGTACCACTATCGATTTTACAGCCAATCCGGCTACCAACTACGAGTTCCTTTATTGGAAAGACAACGGCAGTACTAACCCCAATCGCACTATTACTATAAGCAGCAATATGGATCTCTACCCATACTTTGCAAGTCCTATCCTTGACAACGAATCTGCGACCTATTACGACAATGTGTTGTCGCTCTACCCAAGTACTATCAATTTCCGTTTGAAGAACCGCACACTAAAAGCCAATATGTGGAACACTATTTGCCTGCCCTTCTCGCTATCACAAGAGCAAATGGAAGCAGTATTCGGTGCAAACGCAGTGGCAGCCTTCCATAGCGCAAAAGGTGATTATCAAGGCATTGACATTGTACTGGACTTCGTAACAACAGGCGGAATGGCGGCTAATCGTCCCTATCTCGTCTATCCAGCCACAGACATCATTGACCCCGTCTTTGAGATGGTTACACCTGCTTCTCTGACCAACCCCACTGCTTATTCCGACGGCGCAAGCGCAATCAAACTGCAAGGCACACTACGCCCCACTCCTATGACAAAAGACAATAAACAAACACTTTGCATAGGTGCTAACAACACCGTTTATTTCCCCAACGTAAGCAACAACATCAAAGCCTTTAGAGCATACTTCGTTGTTAATGACGGCGAACTGCCACAGTCGGCACCTGAACGCGCACGCTTCCTCGTGCTCGGACGCGACGTACCCGCCGACTATAATGCCGCTGAAATCAACAACAACAATACCCGCAAGTATATACTTGACGGACAACTCATTATAGAGAAAGACGGTATCAGATACAATGCACAGGGAATGATAGTGGAATAAAAATATAAATACAAGAAACACAAAATCACATATAATATGAATAAGGTTCGTTTGATGGCTATTTTAGCCCTAATCACAATGTCTATGGCTGTAAATGCCGATGAACAGAAGACATATAAGTTGACATTGGAGAAGAATACGAGTGCTGCTGTTGAGGGAAAGACATACCTGTTCAGTGTGCCATATACAGTACCCGTAACCTCAATCGTGGCAGACAACGATGCGTCCGCCACCTATGCTTCCGGCAAACTGACAATATACACCTATAACGGCTCCAATCGCGCTATGGGTATTGACGAATGGGTTAAGGTGGGCAATAACGAATCGCTCACTGCCGGCAAATGCTATAAGATGATACTTAATGGTACGACAGCCAATACATGGACTTTCAACTACTCCTCACAACCCGCAGAACAAAAGTCAGTGAGTATCGGTGCCAACAACTCAACCAACCTTCTCAATAAAGGGTGGAACGGCATTGCCAACTGCTCGTGGGGTACAGCCTACGGCTCGCTTAACTCTGCCTTGTCAGGGATTAAATACGTTACCTGTTACGACAACACCTATGCCGTGTACAAAACCACACTATTGGACACCAAGAGTTGGGATATGTGCGAACCCGGCTTCCTGAAAGTAACCGGCAATGGCACCATTAGTTTCGTTGCCAATGGTGCAGGCTTTGAGTTTGGCGGCGTGTTGGAAGGCGATGAGGAAGGCGACGCACCGGCTCGCGTCTTGGAAAATACAACCACTACCCTGTCAATCCAATCAACCGACGGCGGCTACACAGATATGGCTTTCCTTAACCTGCAAGAAGAGGAAAAAACAGACTATATCATCGGGCAAGACCTGCTGAAATGGAACGGCGAAGGAACATCCGTACCGCAAATATGGTTCAACGACTACGACACTGACCTGAGCGTACTTACCACTGCCACCAATAACGGTACTGCCTCTATTCCCCTGTACGTATATGCTCCTGCCGATGGCAACTACGTGCTCCAAGCCAAAGGAAGCGAAGTAAGTAAAATGGCACTTACGAAAGACGGACAGAAAATAGCAAAAACAACCAACTATTGGATTCTGACTCTTACCAAAGGCGATAACCTCGTCACTATCGACTACGGTTATCAGGAAGCCACTGACATAAGCGAAACACCCAACAACGCACGTCCTACCAAAGTTATTATGAACGGTCAGATATACATTCGCCATAACGGACACCTATATAATGCATTAGGCACACAAATACCTGAATAATAATCATCAATATAATATGCTTAAACACATTCTTTCTATTTCGGGCAAACCCGGATTATACAAATTAGTTAATCGCGGCAACAATATGCTTATTGTGGAGTCGCTTATAGACCAAAAACGTTTCCCCACTTATAGTCGCGACAAAATCATTTCTCTCTCCGATGTATCGATGTACACCACCGATGATGATATTGCTCTCAACGATGTGCTCACATCATTAGGCAAGAAGCAGAACCTGCAAGTGGTGGATATCGACTTGAAGAAAGCCGACAACGACACACTACGCAATTTCTTTGCAGAGGTGTTGCCTAATTTTGACCGCGAACGCGTTTATCCTTCGGATATACGCAAACTCATTCAGTGGTATAACATACTCATCAATGCCGGCATAACCGACTTCTCAAAAGTTGAGGAATCGGAAGACGAACTCAAAGAAACGGAAGACACAAAGAAAGAGACACAGAAAGTGGTAAAACAAACTCCCGTCAAGACTCAGAAGAAGAACACCGGAGCCGCAGCCAAGACCGGTGTGGGAGCAAAGAAAGGGTGATTCTTAACGACATCATTCATATCATAGAGTCGGTAGCCCCGTTGGGGAGGCAAGAAGAGTGGGATAATTCGGGGTTGCAGATTGGTAATGGCAATGCGGACATCAAGAGCGTATTGCTTACTACTGATGTTACCCTGTCGGTAGTGGAAGAAGCCATAGAGCAGCACTGCCAACTCATCCTCTCTCATCACCCCTTGCTCTATCGCGGTCTGAAATCCATATGCGGCAATACAGACCAAGAGAATTGCGCTATCACTGCTATCAAAAACGACATCGCCATCTACTCTGCCCATACGTCTATGGATAATTATATCTACGGCGTAAGCGGCAAAATGGCAGAAAAAATCGGTATCCAATCCTACCGCGTATTGGTTCCGCAAGATAATGACCAATACGGCTTGGGAGTAATAGGCGAACTGCCTGTTGCTATGCCTTTTAACCAACTGCTCGCTCACGTAGGTAAGGTCTTTTCCACTGACACTCTGCGATATATAAAGCCCTTGAAGGACGAGGTCAAGACCATCGCCCTATGCGGCGGAGCAGGCAGTGAGTTTATGAAAGACGCAATACAACAGAAAGCAGACCTGTTCATTACCGCCGACTTTAAGTACCACAGCCTGCAAGAAGCAGTGGGCAAAATAGGTGTCATCGATATGGACCACTGGGTAAGCGAACACTTTACAAGAGAAGTGTTTGCCCGCTTACTGAAAGACAAAGTGGAAACACTCGTTTCCTCGAAAGACCGTAGTCCCATAGGCTACTGGCATAAAGAGATGGGAGCGTAGATATATAGCCTGAAAAAGATAAAAAATAAACAAAATCAACAGACAAATAATAAATATAAAACATACATCATTATGGCAAAAAAAGAAGAAAAAGAACTGACCATTGAGGAGAAGCTGCACGCCCTCTACGAATTGCAAGCCGTTGATTCCAAGATTGACGAATTGCGTATTCTCGCCGGCGAGTTGCCTCAAGAAGTAAAAGACATGAGCGACGAAGTGGAAGGACTGAAGACGCGTCTTAAGAACATCGAAAACGAAATCAAAGAGTGTGAAACACAGATTTCCGACCATCGTGTTCGTATTGAGAACGCTAACGCTGCCATCTCGCGCTACAAAGAGCAACAAGACAACGTTCGCAACAACCGCGAATATGACAACCTAAGCAAAGAGATTGAGTACCAACAATTAGACATCGAACTCAGTCAGAAGAAAATCAAGAACTACACAGCCGACCTCGAAGCACGCCAAGCCGACAAGAGCAAGACCATTAGCGAGATAGAAGAAAAGACGGTTGACCTCAATCAGAAGAAGTCCGACCTCGACTCCATTATGGAAGAGACCAAAGCCGAAACCGAATCACTGATGGTTCGTTCAGCCGAATTGGAACAAGACATCGACGAGCGTCTGTTGGCTGCCTTCAAGCGCATACGCAAAAATGCACACAACGGACTGGCAGTGGTGAAGATTCAGCGAGACAGTTGCGGCGGTTGCCATAGTAAGATACCTGCCCAACGCCAATTAGACATACGCCAACGCAAGAAAATCATCGTATGTGAGTTCTGCGGACGTATATTAGTGGACTCGGATATGGAATAACCGAGCGAATCAGATAGGGAATAAAAACATTTGTTTCTTAACGTGATTTGGCTCATCATATTCATAGCCTTTGGGGTGTTCGTCCTCATAATAACCGAATGGCGGGAGCGGCATAAAGCCGCAGCCGCCATTCGTCAAGACAGCAAGCCCTCCCACACTCCGTCGCCCGATCCTAATTGTTGCGGACAACATTTGGTATGCGAACGCGACAATATGCTCAAAGCGATGGAACAACCTGTCTATTTTGACGACGAAGAATTAGACCAATTAGCAGACATACCCTCGGAAGAACTCACCGAACAGCAAGCAGAGGATATAAGAGAAGTCTTTCAGACCTTACAGCCCAAAGAAGTGATGGAATGGGTACGCAGCCTTCAAATGCGCCGCATATCCTTACCCGCCGATGTAAGAGAGGAGGCACTGCTTATTGTTCGCGAGCAGCGGCAGCACGCAACTGATTAGCATTAAAGAGGTTCTGCACAATCATATAAGCAGCCGGACCTAATGCGGTCAAAGGAGAAAGATACGCCTGCGCCATCCAAATGGCAAGGGTCGTATTTTTTTGTCCTAATGCCTGACCAGCCGTTACGCGAGATATACCTTGCGGCGTTTTAGGTGCTGTCCGGGGATTGATAACCACATCTTGATAGTCCAAGCCGTGGCTGGATGCCGGAAAATGAAAGCCCAAATAACGTCCTATATAGAACTGCAAGAAACAACTTATGGTAGCACCTATACAGATATACAATACCGACCACGCCTTATAAGTGCCGTGAATAAGCGTATCGGTTATGTCGCCCATCAGTATCAATATCGTTCCCACCCACAGATAAAAAGGCAGTTGAGCCCACCCGCGTGACAAAACAAAACGTTTGTTGCTACCCTTTTTCTTTTGCACTAAGTCATACAAAAGGCGTAAAGCCCACGCTGCCACAAACGGACATACCAACAGCGTGCCCACCTTTTTAAGAATCAATAAGGCTGCCTCCTGAAACGAGAAATCCTGTATGGGGTGAATCAAAGGAAAGAACAGAGGAACGATAATCACGATGGCAAAATTGCTCACCAAGGTGTACATAGTCAGGTTCTGTATGCTTCCTCCGAGTTTGCCGGCAATAATAGGTGCTGCTGTGGCAGTCGGCATAATAAAACACAACATTACACTCTCTATTACTGCCCTATCCTTCAAGCAGTCTATATATGGCGACAAAGCATTCAGCAAGTAATAACTGCCTATACCTAATCCCATTTGCGCCACAAGAGCCAAGGCGTGCCACACTCGCAATCGCAAGTCCAAAGGATTGATCTTGCAGAAGGTAAAGAACAGCATAAAGAATATAAGCGTAGGCAACAGCGATGTCAAATGACGAAACAATGGATAGCCTGCCGCACCTGCAAAAATAGCAATAAAAAGCGCGTGACGATTAAGAAAATCAAGTATCTGCCGCATAAAATCAAGCCGAATGCATTCGCTTAAACAAAATCGAATAAATGGTCATAAAGAAATACCTCACGTCGGTCAGGAACGGTTGTTCTAAATAAGCATCTAAGTATTTATTCTCCGAGGCAAAGAGTTCGTCATAGGTCTGCGGGTGGTCAATATAGAAAGGCGGTATCAACCCCGGCTTGCACCTTGTACGCTTCTTTTGAAGGTCTTCGGGATATGTATCAAACATAGTACGTGAGAGAGGACGTATGCCTACCAATTTCAGATCACCCTTAAACAGGTTGATGAGCATCGGCAGTTCGTCCAACCAATACTTGCGCATCCACTTGCCCCAACGCGTTATTCTCCAGTCGTCATCGCTCTTATCGGCAATGTTCATTCCTCCGCGACTGTCAAACACATACTTCTGTATGTACTCCGAATAAGGGTGCATTGTGCGAAACTTATATACATATATAATCTCCTCGTTTTTGCTTATACGAGGTAATTTGATTAACGGGCCATATACTTTTATTTGTTCCTGCTCGTATGGCTGACTGTTGTGATGAGCAAATACGTACTCTATATGTCCGCTCGGCACAATCTCATCCACCTCAAAGCCGCAATAATAGAGCCTGCCCAAGACCTCCGCCTTCGACAGAACACGTTTCCTACCATTATTGACATCATAATACATCCTGCTTATTAACAATAAGCGAGGCAATACACGACGATATATAAACCACAGGAAATAAACTACATAATTGATACCCTTGGGGTATGAACTCAATATCTTCTCCTTGACGTACTCCTGCGGACGATAGCAGCATACATACACTCCGTTATCAGGCAGTTTTTGATTAACTATACAAAAGCGTTTGTTAATGCCTTTGGTTTCGTTGAGCAATGTCAAATCAACCAACGTGTTGTACTGATAATCGGGAATTTGCAGGAATGAGAAGCGGTCGCGGTCGGCAACCACCTTGGTCAGATTACTATCTAAATGCGCCTTCTCCAACAGCATCTCATAGTCCTCTTCCGTTGTCAGCGAAAGGACGGCATCGTGAATAGTGGCTATGGACTGCTCCGAGCGTTTCTTCTCCTCTCTCTTGACCTGCGCATTTTTCCGTTGCTCTATCTCCATAACCGGAATAGTCATATTAAGAGCATATTTGCGATAATGCAACACCAACAACTTCAAGAAGTCAATACTGCCCACCAGTGCCACTATTCCCCATACGGCTGTCCAAGAGAAACTCCACGGCAACAAGGGCAATACGAACCATATAATAGTGAGCAACAAAGCAGCATCAAAAGCGGTAATCAACACCTCCTGCCAAAACCAAAAGTCCTTATACGAGCGTTTGTACTTACCTAAAATCAGACCTAATAAGCACCATACGCACATCATTGCCGCAAAAAGCAATATGTATGACACTATCTCCACCTTCTGC
>CAMVHW010000060.1 GCA_947167395.1 uncultured Bacteroidales bacterium | reverse complement strand
GACGGCAAGGAATTAGGCTACGTCAATCTCGAACTGCCTGCCAATAGCGAATTTGAGGTTAAGGTATATGATCACAATACCGGCGGATGGTACGGACATGGAACAACTAAGGAGACCGTGACCTATACAAGCAACAACGGCACGGCATTGCTCTTCGAAACAGGTGTTGACAAGGCGAACCTGATAATACGTACTGCCGGTGACGGTACTTATCAGTTCGTATGGAATCAGACTGACAACCAAATAACCGTCAACTACCCGACCTCCTACACCATCACCTACGGTCAAAAGACCTATTACGGTGTGGACGAGAGTAGCGACGCCACCACCACCGGCGGTACATTCACCGTAGTAGACGGCGACGAGAACGCACTTCCTTCCGGTAATTACATAGTAGGAACCGACGCAGCCGTCTTCACTGCTGTTCCTGCGACTAATTATTCGCTCGCGGGCTGGTACAAGAACAGCGAGTTTACCAATGCCTACGTGAATGGCGAGGATGGTGCTGTGATAACGACCAATACGCTTGCTCTCACCCCGACTGTTAATTCCAATGTCTATGCCAAGTTTGCAGAGAATATGACTACGGTTGCTATTGCTCACAATACACACGGTCATGTGGAATTAGGTGGCGCACGGGTAACGAGCATACAGACAGGTGCGCGTACGACACGCTCTATTACTGCTGTTGCCGACGCGGGTTACTACTTTGCGGGTTGGACTGTTACATCAGGTTCGGACTTCACTCCGAGTGCAACGGGCGAAGCGAACACCACCATCACCGTAACCGGTAACGGCACTGGCGCAACATCGGGTCAGACACTTACCGCCAACTTCGTGGAACTTGACAAGGTATATTTCCGCAATATCTTTGACGATGGCGAGAATGAACCGACCTCGTGGGAGAACGTATATGTCTATTTCGATGCTTACTGGGATTCGGGCAAATTAGGTGCCGGCGCAAAAGACAAACCTTATGCACTCATGACACAAGTAGGCACATCCAATGTCTATGTGGCATATATACCTCGCTCCATCACTGCTGCCAACAAGAAAGCCGTGGCATTCAGCAACGTGGACTTCCACGATTACAATAATTTCAACGGCAGCAAGGCTGTTTATCGTACCGACTACAGTAGTATCCTCAATATGTTTGTACCGCATCATGCGTCCAATGGGACTTGGAATACGACCACGTATTACAGCAACGGTTACTGGATGCAGTATGAGACAGTTCTGAACGAAAGTGCAGGTTACTATCTGAAGAAACGCACCGGCAATAACACCTACGAGGAGAAAGGTTACTTTGCCGCAATGACAGATAATGCCACCACCATACAATACAAACTCTATATCAACGAGGAGGGCACCACCAACAACAAGTATCGTATCACCTCTGCGGGCGGACTGAACTACGTGGCTGCTTCACAGATAACCTCTGCCAACTATCGCGACATAGAGTTGAACGAGAACAACGCCAGCGACTCATACTTCGAGATTATGCCTACCAGCGAAGGCTACTACACTCTGCAAATCAATCAAGAGGGCGATAAGATGAAACTCACAGTCATCTATCCTATCTCTGTTGGTGACCACAGGCTGAAAAACACCTTCACCGTGGACGAAGAAACCAAATACACCTATTCGGACATCATCAAGTCAGACGTAAGTGAGCAGAAAGTGTCTATGTATATCAACAACAAGACCGCTGCCTCACCTTCGCTCAAACTGCAAAAATGTACAGGACTGACCGCCGGTGTGGCAACTTGGGACGACGGCACGACAGTTACGATGACAGGTATCACGACCGACACGATGGGCGTTTATGTGTTTGACCTTGCCGTCAGCGGCGATGCCGGTACAATCAGCAATGCTGCTCCGTACAAAGGCAGTTACTACCTCAAGACCGACCTTGCACCTGGTGCTTGGATTAACTACCAACAGAACGCTATGCAACTCAATACCAACACCTTCAACAAGAATAAAGCCACTACCTTCGACTACTATTCTTGCTTCTGGTGCGGTTCGGCAGGCACTAATATCAAGTGCGTTGTAGCCAACGAGTACTGCAACCAACTCTCCGACACACTCTTTGGTGATGCTGTCATAGGTGTTGGATCACAGACAATGCCCGCCGAAGGTAATATACGCTTCTCCTACAACTCGACCACCAACGAGGTTAAACGCTCGTATATCAACGGCTCCGCTTATTGGGAAGACCAGTTCCTGCTCCTGTCGGGTAGCCCGAAGATGGTTGACAAAGACACTCGGTCCACCTTCACGAATAACAAAACCACGTTCGTCGATATGAACAACTGGACCTACCAGAAGGATGTGGCTTGCTACGCCAATGCCAATGTTATACTGACGGCACAGTTCAACGGACATACACAGTTGCTGCTCGGCTCAACCAACAACACCGACTCCGTACAATTGATAGGCGGTTCGGGCAGTACTTTATACAATATGCGACTCGTTTATGACTTCAAGACCGACTACCTCATTTCGGGCCTTTTGGCAGGTAACACCAACTACGATGAGAGCCAAGCCATCTTTAGCGATGTTATTATCATTCGTGGAGGACAAAACAATGCCCAACAACTCACCTTCGGCACCGACAAAGCCCTGACCGAAGTGAAGACCGTATATGGCGTAATGCAATTCGAGAAGAGTACTATAACCAACAGTTCACTCTCACGCTACCTACGCAATACTTATTGGGTAAGTTTCCCGTTTGATGTCAACCTGAACGATGTTGTCGGCTTCGGCACTTATGGCAAGCACTGGATCATACAGTACTACGACGGTGCAGCCCGTGCCGCTAACGGTCTGTGGGCTGACTCACCGAGTTACTGGAAGCGCGTTACAGCCGCCGAGCGCGAAGCAGGCTTCACACTCAAAGCCAATATGGGTTATCTGCTCTCACTGAGCCTCAATAATATGGCTGCCGAGTCAAGTATATGGGACAACAGCGTTACCACCGTGTCGCTCTACTTCCCGCGCAAAGAGCCTGTGGCTACTATCAATGGCGAGTTGCCCGAAGCAGGTACCTTCGTCGTTCCCGCACACCCCGTAACCTTCGCCGGGTCAGAACGCGACGGACGCTACTATAAGGATGCCAACTGGAATCTCATTGGCGTACCTTCATACGCTAATATAGCCAAAACAGTCAGCGGCTCAACCAAGATAATGGAATATGATATGCCGTTCCTCTATACCCATAACACTACTACCAATGCTATGGTTATTGAGGAAGCAAGTGACGTTACCTTCGGCGCAATGAAAGCATACTTAGTACAGTATGCAGGTACAATCAACTGGCGTCTCACCACCATCCCGGCAGGTGTGGCTGCTCGTCGCAATGCCGACGCTCCCAAGGACACATACACACTCTGCCTGCGCCTCAACCAAGAAGGACAGACCATTGACAAGACCTTCATCTCCTTCAACGACGACAACCATGGCCCATACCTTAATTCTAAGCAACGACAAAATGACTACCGGCTTGGATATAAACAAAGACCTGACCAAGGCCTTCAATAGCAATATAAACAACATCTACACCATCTGCGACGATGTTGAACTGGGTGCACAGTTCCTGCCACTCGGCGATGAGTCCGTTTATATCCCTGTTGGTATAGACGCAGCCTATAACGGCACCGTTGAACTGTGTATGCCTAACGGCACTGACGGCTTGGAGGTTTATCTCTTCGACCGCGAGACACAGAAACATACCAATATGCTGACCACTACATATACCGTTGACCTGACACAAGGTATCAACGATGACCGCTTCCTGCTCGAAGTGCGTCGTCCGCAAATGCCTACCGACATAATGACCACCGGTAGCGTTGAAGACGAAACAACCAAGTATATGCAGAACGGACACCTCTACATCAAGAAAGGTCAGAACGTCTATAACGCAGAAGGCAAACGAGTTAATAACGCACAATAAAAAAAAGACAGAAATATGAAAAAGTTAATTTGTTATTTGTTTCTTCTCACGCTGTTGGTGGCAGTGCCTCTGTCAGCCCAAGATTTCAAATCGACCTCTGCTATGCAGCCCACCGGCACCAACTACACCCCTTCAATAACACCGGTGGGTAGCCAAACGCCTAACTACGTAGGCTCGCCTATGGGGTCGCTGCCTGCTTCGCCTATGGAAAGACAAAGAGCCGCTATGGAAGAAGACGACTTCGACTCACCTGAAGAAACCAACCGAAGCGACCAGTTCCCCATTGGCGATGCTTGGATAATGCTGCTCTTTGCCGCAATAGGTATGAGTGTGGTTGCAATAAAAAAGCGTAAGGCACAAAAAGCACAATGAAAAAAACGACAACACGACTGCTCATTATTGTAGGTAGTGCAGTGGTCAGTCTGTTACTCATCATCACTCTCGGTATAGCCATCGTGTCTATACCGAGAGTGACTAATCAACTCCTACACCGCTTCGTTCCCTCATTCGTTAATGCCGACGCTTCGGTCGAAAAACTTAACCTACGCCTATTCTCCACTTTCCCCTACGCCGAAGCCGAACTCATAAAGCCGATAGTCCATATCGCTATACCCGACACCGACAACACCCTCTTTCCGCATAAGGACACACTGCTCGTATGTGACACCATGCGAGCACAAATCCACCTCCTCGCGCTGACTAAGAACACCATAAAGGTAAAAAACATACTTCTGAACCAACCACAAGTCTTTCTTGCTCAAAATGACGGACTCAATAACTGGGACATACTCCCGCCCGATGACGACAACGACACCACCTCAAACTCCTTGTCTTTCCTTTGGGACGATGTGCGCCTCACTGACGGCAAGGTGTGCTTCTCGTCCGACAGCCTGCAAATAGAACACTTCCTCATCGATAGTATCCGGCTCTACTCCCACGGACAGTACATAGACACCTGTCTGCAACTATATGCCGATGCCGGCATACGCATAGAGGACAGCCGTTTCCAAATGAAAGGTTATGTGTCCGACTCGGTGGACATTAACGCACTCATAGACATACCTCATATAGAGAACCTGCTCGCTCTCATACCTGACACACTGCGACAACAGACCATCAAAGACAATACCCTGAGCGGCAAGATACTTCTTTCCGCCTCCGCACAAGGTCTGTATGCCAACGACCTTCTGCCGCGCCTCCACGCCAAAGTGTTAATAGACAACCTTAACGGCGGACACCCCGACAGGCAGATACGTCTGGACCAACTATCGCTACGAGCCGAAGCCCATTACGACCAACTGAACACGGACTCCACCTTCGTGCGCATTGATACGCTCCTGTTCCATAGCGGCAGATCGAACATACACGCACAAGCACTCGCACGATATAAGAACAAAAAAGAATGGCTGCAACTTAACGCCAAAGCACAACTACACCTCAAAGAGATTGTGCAACTGCTTAACCTCGAACAAACAGTAAGAGCACGAGGACGAGTAACAGCCGACATCAATACCTATTTCTTCCTCGACGACCTCCTGCAACGCAAGATATACGACATCCACTCTGCCACCACCGTTCAAGGCGACGATGTCTTCTGCGCCATTCCCGATATGAAGATGCGCTTCTTTATCGACTCACTGCGTTTGGATGCCAAGACCAATATGCAACACACCAACAGGCGAACAGGAAAGAAAAACATGGTACTGCTCAACACCAGATTGGCGTTCAGACAAATGAACATCAAGTACCGCCGACAAACACAAGCCGAAGTGGAACGCACCTTCTTCACGCTCTATGCCGACAACATCAAACCCAACACCACCCCTGTACTCCACTCTTCCCTATCGCTGAAAGGTATTCACGCACAGCAGTTTGACACTATCCATCTGCTTGCCAAACACCTGCGCCTCTCCGCAGGTATGATGCCTGATAGAAAAGCCTCCTTTGTCCCAACCACCACGGCACGCATATCGATGGACTCGGTCTTGTTTGCCACTCCTCGCAACGGTGTCGTGCTCGATTCGCTACGGCTGAATGTAGGTACCACACCACGCTACCGACGCTTCCGCATAGACACACTTAACCATAAACGCATACCCATAGCCGACAATGAACGACAGCCAATGGCTATCGACTCACTGCTACGACTAACCAACCGCATACTCAACGACTCCACACCCGCCGAAGCCTTCCTGCGACACTTTGTTTCGACAGGCAAAGTGAATGTGAAGCGATTAGGTGTCAGGCATAAAGGCGACCGACTGCGTCCTACTATCAACCGTATGGAACTCACACTCAACGACGATACCATACGCTTGGATAAGTTCCGCCTGAGAGTAGGACGCTCGGCTGTGTCATTAAAAGGCGATGTAACCAATTTCCGCCGTTACCTGTTGCGAGGCAGAACACTCAATGCCAACCTCGAACTCAAATCACGACGAATAGACCTCAACCAACTCGCCAATGCCTTCGCGCAACAGCAACGCAAACTGGAAACACTCGACTCCATATCTGCCTCGCAAGACAATATGGCTATCTTGGAAGACAGCATAGAAAGCAACACCCTCGCAGCCGACACACTCGCCACCGACTCACTACTGAGCAGCCTCATCGTACTGCCACATAATCTCAACCTCACCTTCAACGCCAAAGTGGATACAGTCATCTTCTCCAAGATGCGACTCCACGAGTTCAAAGGTCGCGTAAGACTGCAGAATCAGGCTCTGACAATGACTAATGTCTCCACCTCCACCGAGGTGGGCAACCTCGATATCAGTGCTGCCTACACCTGTCGCGACACCACCTCTGCCCAAGCAGCAGCCACCATAATGATGGACAGTGTGCAGATAGGCGAACTGGTGGCAGCCTTGCCCGAATTGGATTCGGTAATGCCTATGTTACGCTCGTTTGACGGCTCGGTGGCTTGCGAAGCCGCAGCACAACTCAAACTCAAAAGCGACTTGAGCATCGACCTGCCAACGGTCAATGCCGGAGTATGGCTGAAAGGACAGAACCTCGTACTAATGGACGGCGAGACCTTCTCCGAGATAGCCAAGATGCTGATGTTCAATAAGAAAACAAGAAACAACATAGACAGCCTGAGTGTGGAACTATTAGTCAGGAACAACCAAGTGGAGATCTTCCCCTTTATGCTCTCTATGGATAAGTATCGCGTCGGCGTAGGCGGCAAACAGCAGTTGGACGGCAGCCTTGATTACCATATAACCGTCTTCAAACCTCTCAAACTCGGACTGGACATCTACGGCACCGACTTCGACCATATACGCTTCAAACTCGTCAAAGCCAAATACCAAAGTGCCTCATCTAAAATAGGTAAAGGCGGCACGCTCATAAGGCAACAAGATGCCAATGTCATCTCCGACCTGCAAAAGGCTATCAAAAGAAGTATTCACGAAATGGAAACAACCCACCACATGCGAATACCTGCCAATACAAGGAAACCCGCTCCCGTGAGTACGAGCAAGCAATCAACTGAAATAATGACTGCCCAACCAACTCGTTTATGACGACCGACCAACAGCCCGATAACCGCCTATGGCATCTCTTTCATAAGGCTTGCCAACAGTGGCAACTATTAGAAGACAGCGACCACGTACTCATTGGGCTTAGCGGCGGCAAGGATAGCCTGCTGCTTACCGAACTGCTGGGCAGACAAGCCAAGATTTATGTGCCTAAGATAAGAGTG
>CAMVHW010000059.1 GCA_947167395.1 uncultured Bacteroidales bacterium | reverse complement strand
AGTAAAGATGAAAGACCTGTTGGAACAAATTAAAGAACAAGTACTTAACGTCTTATAATTATGATACTGATTGTTTCAGCCCCATCGGGTAGCGGTAAAAGCACATTGGTTAATCACTTGCTCAGTCATCGCGATGACATAGAGTTCTCAGTATCTGCTACCAGTCGTAAGCCTCGCGGACAAGAACAGGACGGAGTTGCATATTATTTTATTTCGCCGGAACAATTCAAGCAGAAAATAGCAGATAATGAGTTTGTTGAATACGAAGAAGTGTATGATAATTGCTTCTATGGTACTCTGAAATCGGAAATAGAGAGAATAGCAAGAAATCATCATCATGTCATTTTTGACGTAGATGTAAAAGGTGGTGTCAATCTGAAGCGTATCTTTGGCGATGAGGCTCTTGCTTTGTTTATTGCACCTCCCGGAATAGACGAACTGCGCAACCGACTGAATAAGCGTGCCACCGATTCAGCGGAAATGATTGAGCAGCGTGTCAATAAAGCGGCAGAAGAACTCACTTACGCTGACAAGTTTGACCATATCATTGTCAATGACGACCTTCAACAAGCACAAAATCAAATCACTCAAATAGTAGATGATTTTCTTTCACATAAGTAATACCCTCATGTCTGCCTATCGTTACCTTTTCATATTAGTGTTACTGCTTGGCGTTTCATTGGCGGAACTATCCGCTTCGCCTAATTCGTATCGTCAGGCTCAACACAGAACGGCTTCGGACGTGTCATATAAAATGCGATATAGAGGAAGTCTGACCTTGGGATATCTCAATAAGGACGATAAGATCAATTTCTATATCAATCGTCCTGTGGTTCTTGGGGGAACGTTTGCTGTGGAGTTTTTGCCGACGGGCAGATGGAAATGTATGCAAGCGTGGAATAATGCATCCGTGGGATTGGCTTTGTCTTTCTATGATCTCGGTCATAATAAGTTTCTTGGTCAGGTGATTGCACCTCACGCCTATATCAATGTTCCGCTGTATAGACATCCTCGTGTTATAGTGGGTTTAAGACCTGGCTTGGGACTGGCTTTCTCCACTCGCACCTACCAAAACACAGTTCCGAAAGAGTACCTATGGCAACGCTACCGGCTTGACGACGGAACGCAGATAGCCAATGCGTCTATTGGCAGTTACACCAACGCATTCTTAAAGGGCGAGTTGTATTTGGATTTCCCGTTTGGTAAGAATTGGGATGTTACTCTCTCGCTTGGTTGGCAGCATCTGAGTAACGGCAGTACGGTAACGCCTAATAGCGGGTATAATATGTTTAATGCCGAGATAGGTGTGGCATATACTCCGACACGTAAAACACAAGGTTTTCGTTACTATGAACCAGACCCTATGCAGCACGACAGAATGTATGCGGGCGTGAAAAAGATATGGGGAATTGAATTGATGATGGGCGGTGGCGTGCGTAGTGTCTATTATAAAGACCGCAGATGGTACGGTGCAGCATCACTCTCGTTGTCCGCTTATTGGCAACCTTTGGCTTTCTTCAGAGTGGGATTAGGTGCAGATATGTTCTATGACGGTGCTTTCTCGGCTGTTTATTATAAGTTCGCGAAGAAAGATGAAAAGAACATCACTTATTTCTCAAAGACTTATATAAGTGAGAATAAGGTGGCTAATTGTTTTCGTGCCGGCATAAGCGTGCAGCCTGAATTCGTGTTTGGCAATCTGGTGTTTGGTTACCATATAGGTGTCTATCTGTATGACCCGATTAAGAATTTAGAACCGTTCAATGAAGTGGAGAGCCGTAAGGGCAAGCCTTTCAATAGAGGTATATTCTATGCTTATAATCCTATGCTGACCGGTACCAAACAAGACGGTTGGCTGTATCAGAAACTGCAATTAAGGTATTATTGTTCAGAGCATTTCTTTATAAATCTTGGTCTTAAAGCCCATTTCTTCAAGGCTGAATTTATAGACGTGGGTATGGGGTTCCGTTTTAATTAACGACACCGATTACCTTTGATTAACGCCTGCTTGTCCTCTCATTATCTCGTTGATTTTGGTATATACTTTTTCTATGGGGAAGCCCATAACGTTAAAGTATGAACCTTCCATTCTTTCTACCCCCACATAGCCTATCCACTCTTGCACACCGTATGCCCCTGCCTTGTCAAATGGTTTATAGTGAGATACATAATAGTTTATTTCGTCATCGGTCAGATGTCTAAAACTGACATCTGTGCAATCGACTATGGTTTCCATTTTGTCTTTGTAAGCGAATGTAACGCCGGTATAGACTTGGTGTGTCTTGCCGCTCAACATACGCAACATACGGCAGGCATCGTCTTCGTCTTTGGGCTTACCTAACATCTGTCCTTCCAACCATACAATAGTATCAGCCGTTATAAGCAACTCATCATCTTTGAGTTGGGGGAGGTATGCCTGTGCTTTCTCGCGAGAGATGAACATAGGTATGTCACCTCGTTGAAGAGAGTGAGGGTACGCCTCGTCTGCATTGATTACTATGCTCTTATATGGAATGTCTATGCCACTCATCAATTCTCTGCGGCGAGGACTCTGCGAACCTAAAATAATGTTCATTTTCATATTGATTATTGCTTATATAAGTCTTTTATTCTCTGTATTTGACTATATTAGTAGTAACATTCGGAACGAATATTTTTCCGAAAAAGGGTCTGCAAAAGAATATGAATATGTCGGCAAATACAACTTTATAGTTATAAATTATCTTTCAAAGACCGAATTATGCTTTTTTTATCCGTTTTGTTTCTTTAATGAATTGTCAAGCCATATCTTTGCCCGCGAGTTATGTTTTATGTGTTGCATTTCATTTTTCCGAATAGACAACAGAAATGATACAGGGCTTATCCATACTACTATGCTTTCCTGCGCTGACTTGTTTGTTTTGGTTAGTGTTTTTCGTCTTTGACAATAAAGAGGTTCATCAAACGAATGTATCTTTTTTCTCCCATAAGCAAATAACGTTGTTCTATGTGGCAACAACCGGTCTTTATACTTGCCATTTATTATATTTTATGGGAGTAAGGAGTGTGATTCTTGAAACAATATATGCTGCACTTAATCTTAGTGTTTTTCCCTTGTTCTATCTGTACTTATTAAGCGTTGATGGTCAGCATACATCTTCTAAAAACATACTGCTGCATTTATTGCCTTCGCTTATTATTATTGCAGCATATTTGCTTTGCTATTTATTCGATTGGCAGAAAGTCAGAAGTTGGTTTTCTGTGGCGGCAAGAGTCGTTTTTATGGCTCAAATAGTCTTTGTATGGATTAAAGGCAGCCGCTTGATAAAGGATTTTCAAAACCGTCTGAATGATTATTATAGCGATGATAGTGCATTGCAGTTTACCCCTCTGCATATATTATTACAACTGTTCGGAGTTATATCTATCGTAGCGGGAGTATTGAATTTTATCGGAAGAGAGTGGTTTAGTGAAAATATGTTATGGCTTTCGCTCCCTGCCTTGATGATAAGTGGGTTGCTGTATGCCTTAGGCTTTGTAACGTCTCACCTTGTCATACCTCAAGAGTCGGTGACTGTTCATTCGGAAAAGGCAGATATTGAAATAGTTAACTCTGCTATAGAAGGAGAGCAGAACGACTATTCGGACTTGAAACAACGTTTGGAGGACTATATGCAGCAAGACAAGCCATATCTCAATCCGATGCTCACCATAAATGATGTCGCCCTTGCACTTTCAACCAATCGAACCTATATAAGCCATATAATCAATACTATATATGGCAAGAACTTTAATAGTCTTATAGCCTCATATCGTGTTGAGTATGCCAAAGAGGTTCTATCTTCCAATCGTTATAAATCAGATAAGGAAGCCATATCCTATGCCCTTTATCTTTCAGGTTTTGCTTCGGAAAGCACATTCTATCGTCAGTTCAAGCAGATAGTCGGTATCACTCCGCTTGAATATAGAAAACAGACGTTAGTATAGTAACCCTTCCTCCTACGAAACAGGTGGTCATAGATACCCCTCACCCTTAACAAATTCCAATGCATCTTCACCGATAAAGAAGATTGGTCAATAAGCCGGCAAGGATAAGAGCCGCAATACGTTAGAAAGACGTTTCCCGCAGTTTAGTAGTCCCACCGGGAATCGAACCCGGATCTAAGGTTTAGGAAACCCGTATTCTATCCATTGAACTATGGAACCATACAAGGACGATATGAATCATACCGTCCTTATCTGTTGATGATTATATCATAAATGTTGCCACCAATGCCAAAATAGCGTAGAACTCAGGGAGTGCTGCGTAAATCATAGTATTGGTCATCACGTCGTTGCCGGCACCGACTGAAGCAATACCATTGGCGCAAACTTGCCCCTGACGAATGGCAGAGAACAAGAATACCAAACCTACCAAAATACCTACTGCAAACAACATCAAACCTTGCTCAGCAAAGTCACGACTTGTCCAAGTAAGGAATGCAACGAAACCATAAAGACCTTGTGTGGCAGGAAGGGCAGAGAGAATCATATACTGACTGCTCTTCTCTTTATTCTTTTTCAGTGCTCCCTCAGCAGCATTGGCTGCGATGGTTGTTCCGTAAGCGGAACCGATACCGGCAAGACCTAATACGAAGGCCAAACCGAAATAACCTAAAAGTGTTGTTACCATAATGTTTTGATTTATTTAGTTAATTATTTTTCTTACTATTATTCCTTTACTAATTTGAAAGGTTCATATTTCTTTCCTTTGCCTTCGTAGCCTACGTTCTTGAAGTACTCTACAAAACTCAAACGCAGAGGGTGAACAAACGCACCTAATGACGACAGAGCAAGGTTGAGCAGATGACCGACAATGACAATCAAAAGAAATGCTATCCATGTGCCTATACTTGGTTCGTCGCCGCGTACCATAAGACCTAATCTGTTGAATGCGGCTCCAAGCATACCTCCTGCCAAACCAAGTGCATACAGACGGACATAGGATAATACATCTCCCATCAATCCGGTAACCATATTGTATGTATCCCATAGACCTGAACCGATATTGATAAGCGGGTTGCGATGAACATTATTAAGGATATAAATGCCAATGGCAGATACTCCGCCAAGACATATCATTATCCACTTGACCGTCTCTTGCGGCAGTGAGAACAAAGCACTGACAGAAAGAGTGATAACACCGCCTACAACGAGCAATGTCCACCCCCAAGTACCGAGGTTATTGACAAAACCTGTTTGTTTGGTATAACATATTGACTTAACCACCATTGCCAAGCATATATGGAACACACCGATACCAAGTGCCAATACCATCTGCAAATCGAAATTAGTATCCATAAACTTGCCGTTAAGGAAGATATGCGATATACCCGGCAACAATTCAGCAAGGTTCATTCCGAAGAACGTACCGAGAAAGAATCCGATAACCGTCGTTCCTATACCTAATGTAGTGATGATAGGACCAAGACCGTCAAACATATCTATCTTCAGTTTGCCTTTCGTTATGAGAATACCGATAATAGTCAGCAGTATGCCATATCCCGAATCACCCATACAAAAGGCGAAGAACAAAAGGAAGAAAGGTCCAAGTATCGGGGTGGGGTCAAACTCATTGTAGTTAGGCCAACCGTACATACCAGTCAAACTTTCAAACATCTGTATGAATTTATTGTTCTTCAGTTTGATAGGAGTATTGTCCTCTACTGTGGGGTCTGTTTCCTCATAATACACTTCTTGCTCTTTGAGCAGGTTATTGAGAGCCTCCTCATTGTCAATAGGGCAGAAGCCTTCTAACAATTTGAGCGACCCCTCGGCTAATGTATCGGTATTGAGATTGACTTTTTTCCAGTCAATCTGCCCGCGAACCTCTTGCAGTTCTTTTTTCAGTTTAGGCAACTCTTGCAACTGCCAAGCCTCAATACGAGCATTCTCAGCTACCAACAGACCTTCAAGGTTCTTAACATCTTGTTCTAACTCGCTTGCGCATTTGTCGGAGAGGGTTATCTCTTTTACTTTATCGCCAAGGTCGATAGCCGGTTCGTTATTATGAAGAATTTGAGTGAAATAGATATTTCCGCCCTGTTCTGCTACAATAACTCCCCAGTCGTCTTCAAAGGCTGATTTGCTGCAACTAAAGAATTTCAGTTTATACCCGTCTTTTTCTAATGCCTTCAAACGTTCCTTGGAGAAATCTCCCCAAACGGCCATTCGCTGTGCCTCTTTTTGCGTGTCTTGTATGCGTTGTTGGAGGTCGGCTTTCTCTTTAAGTAATTGGTCAGGAGCACCTTGAGCAATTATCCTACGCAGATTATCTTCTTTCTGCAAGTATTCTTGCAACTCCTCATTGTCGGCTATTCCTGATGCCTTTTCAGTTATATGCACAACTCCCAAATCACGTATATCGGAAAGGAAGTTCTCGTAATCACGATGGAACACCAAGAAGGTGTATTTCTTCATTTGAGTAATCATAGTGCAGCCTCCTTTCTTTCGTAGTCTTGTTGCATAGCCTCGCGTTCACGCTTTCCTTTAACTATCTTTTGTGAAGATTTACTCAAGTTTTCTTCGTCTTCCATAAAGCGTTTTATCTTGCGAATGGCGTCTTGATAACCCGGAATCTGAACCTTCTCAAAGAGATTGACCTTTTGAGTTGTTTTTTTGCGTGCATATTCAAGCAGGTCAACTTTATGTCGAACAAACTCTTGTCGTATGCCCACATCTGCAATGGCTTTGATTTGCTCAAAACCATCGGCAAACCATTTCGGAGAGGAGAACAGACTGAACTCTTTGGTGGAATAGACCACTTCGTCTAACACGGGGATAAGTACGCCTGCTATTTTCTTATGCGACATCAGTACATCGTCCACGTGTATGAGCGAGGTGTCAAATTCACCCCATAGAGCCAACATCTGGTCGTAATCTTTAATGCGGCGATTAACCTCCTCGTCCAAAGCCTTCAATTCGTCCTTCGCACGCTTTACTTCCATACGAAGTGCCGATTCTTTGCTTTGTAGAGTAGGGAGGGTGCGCTGACGCATCTTCAGATTCTTCTCCAAACTCTGAAGTGAAGTCTTATTGAATTGATACTGTATTGCCATAGTTTATTTCTTCCAATACTTATCAACGAGAGCCTGTTTGATATTAACTTCTTCCACTTTGAAGTGCTTTGCAAAGAGTTCCCACGCGATGTCCAACATCTCTGTTGTGTTGATATTGACATCAATAGCAAGAATCTTGTCGGAATAGTCTTTTGCGAAAGCCAAACAGCGGTTATCATAATCTGTCAGGTCGAAACCGTTTTCCAACTTTGTTTTGGCGTTGGCTGCATCCGCATAGAGGCGAACGGCTGCATTCATTACTTGCGGGTGGTCTTCGCGCGTCTGTTTGCCGGCTACAAGTTGTTTGAGTCGGCTCAATGAACGGAACGGATCGACGATAACTTTACCTATATCCGAGTCGCGACGGAGGTATAACTGCCCCTCGGTGATATAACCGGTGTTGTCAGGAATAGCGTGAGTAATATCGCCTCCTGAAAGGGTGGTTACGGCTATGATGGTTATACTACCGCCTCCTGCCTCTTCAGGGAACTGAACAGCCTTCTCATAAATCTTTGCCAAATCGCTATAAAGTGAACCGGGCATTGAGTCTTTTGAAGGAATCTGATCCATTCGGTTGGAAACGATTGCCAATGCATCG
>CAMVHW010000058.1 GCA_947167395.1 uncultured Bacteroidales bacterium | reverse complement strand
GCCTTACCCCATTGGAGAGTAGGCAGGTGGCATAGTCCTTGCAAGAGCGTGGCAGGACCGCTGAGGAAAGTGGTGGTGAGCAAAATCAGCAGCACCAAAGACAGGATACGCATAAAGAGTTTGACACCGTTTCCCAACTCATCTCCCACTATATCGGGCAGTGAGGCTCCGTTCTTACGAATGGACATCATACCGCTCATATAGTCGTGAACGCCACCTGCAAAGATAGTTCCGAACACAATCCACAGGAAGGCGGCAGGACCGAAGAAGATACCCATAATTGCACCGAATATGGGTCCCAAGCCGGCTATATTAAGGAACTGGACGAGGAATATACGCCACGGCTTCATAGGCACGTAGTCCACGCCGTCCGTTTTGCTGATGGCGGGTGTGGTGCGGTCGGGTTCGATACCGAACACTTTCTCAACGAATGTGCCGTACAAGATAAAGCCCACTACAAGGGCTATGAGAGAAATAATAAATGTAACCATTATATTTTAAGATATTTAATCAGTTTGTCCGTTAGTTTGTCTATGGTTTGTTTGCCGTTGTTTTCCACCACGTAATCCACTTTGTGTCGGAGTTGGCAATTACTCATTTGTTGTTTTATTCGGCTGAGTACTTGTTCGCGTGATTTCTTATCGCGAGCCATAGTGCGTTCTATACGAAGTGTCTTGGGAGCAATGACAGCCACCACCTTGTCGCATATCTCGTCCATTCCGCTTTCGTATAGAATGGCAGTTTCTATAAAGACCACATCGCTGCTCTTATATCGTTGCTTAATATCCCGTCTGACGGCAGGATGGACGATATGGTTGAGTTGTAGGAGTTTATCAGGGTCAGCAAACACTATGGCTGCCACTCTGTCGGTACGATACACATCGTCTTCATAGACCTCTTTGCCCAACAAATCCTCTATTTTACCTCGTATGTCTTTCGTCATTATCAGTTGTTTGGCAGCACTGTCGGTGTCATACACCTCATAGCCTCTTTGGCGCAATTCGCGGGCTATGGTACTCTTGCCGCTACCTATACCTCCTGTTAATCCTATCCACATATCAGAACTGAAAATATATAAACGGTTGCACGCCAGAACTCATAAACTGATACAGCACAGCCACCACCACCACTACTATAACCGCCATAAGCCAAACCGGCAGGTAGGCAAATTGGAGTCTGTACCATTGCTTAAACCTATCCGGCATCCAGTGGATGATCATACCCAAGATAAAGAGCAGGATAACGAGTCTGTGTTGCCATAGTATAGGCAGTATGGTTGATTGATTCCAAGCGGTGCTGATTTGCGTCATCATCTGCGAGGCTGATTGCCAAGCCTGTTCGTTGGCGGTTGCCGGGTCGAGATTGGAACTTGAGCGGAAGAAGAGTCGGGTGAAGGTAATAAAGACGAATGTCTGTGCCACAGCCCACGCTTGACCGCACCAACGGCTCACACCGCTATTCTCTTTCTTGCATAACCACACGACGAATCTGATTACTGTTCCTATAAGCAGGACTATACACCATACGCACACAATGTTAAGCCAAGGCTGAGAGCCATACTCGCGCCATAAGACCATTACGGCGGTCAGCAACGACATCACCAATAGTTGTACAGGTCGGCTCCATTCTCTCCAAATCTTATTGACAATCATACCTATGCCGTTCAGTCCGCCCCAGATGATAAAGTTCCAACTCGCTCCGTGCCACAAGCCGCCTATCAGCATCGTGATGAAGGAGTTCATATTGGCATAAAGCAGTTTGTGCCGTTGAGGACGAAGGTATGCCACAATGCCTACCACTATCGTTACAGCCAATATACTTACCGTTACCCATACCTTTCCGCTTAACAACAGAGCAACCAC
Organism: uncultured Bacteroidales bacterium; assembly: GCA_947167395.1. Classification (GTDB taxonomy): domain Bacteria; phylum Bacteroidota; class Bacteroidia; order Bacteroidales; family Paludibacteraceae; genus Colicola. The sequence goes on along the minus strand of CAMVHW010000058.1, from coordinate 5,918 downwards.
GGCTATCACAGCCAAACAGATATACGTTCCTGCCGTTGTTTGTCTGTTTCCGCCGAGGGGTATATAGACGTATGTTTTCAGCCATCTGCTGAGCGATATATGCCATCTGCGCCAGAAGTCTTGCGGATTGGCGGCTTTATAGGGCGAATGGAAGTTAAGAGGCAGATAAAAGCCCATCAACATTGCCACACCAATAGCCATATCCGTATAACCTGAGAAGTCGGCATAGACTTGCAACGAATAAGTGAATAATGCCAACAGGTTCTCCAAACCGGAGAAAAGCATAGGATTCTCAAAGACACGGTCTATATATTGAGTGGCAAGAAAATCGCTGAGGATAACCTTCTTAATCAGTCCGTTAAGTATCCAAAAAACGGCTATCCCGAATTGTCGTTTGCTTAAATGGAAAGGTCTGTACAGTTGCTTGACGAACTCCGAAGCACGCACAATAGGACCTGCCACCAACTGCGGAAAGAAAGAGACATAGAAGGCAAAGTCGAGTATGTTAGTTACGGGCTTAATACGCTCGTGATAAACATCGGAGATATAGGAAATAACTTGAAAGGTATAGAAACTTATTCCGACAGGCAGAACAATCTTTTCTGTTATTGTCAGATGAGTGCCTATCAACCTGTTGAGCGCGTCCACACCGAAATAAGCGTACTTAAAATAACCTAATACCGCCAAATCCACCACCACGCCTATTACTAAACTAAGTCGTTTGAGCACTGGTTTTTGTCTTTGTTGAGCCGAAGAAACAGCCTGCCCTATCAGCCAACTCGTCAGAGTAAGAAACAGGAGGATAAGCAGAAAGACACCGCTCGTCTTATAATAGAACACCCAACTGGCAATCATCAGATAGACATTGCGCAGGTGGAGTCGCGAGGCGGTGCTGCCTCTTTTGCCGCTGACGATAAGGGTAAAGAGAAGATAGACAACAGCAAAGAAAACCCAAAAGTCCCATTGTGTGAACAAAATCGGGTTTTGCTTGTCAAAGCCTATAATATGACTCCACCATTCTTGTATCATTCTGCCTTTTTCAAGGGTTGTAAAAGGAATTCGGTCAGCATTTGTCCTGCTTGGTCGGAGCCTTGTCGAGTAAAGTGAATACCGTCGCTGCCCGTCCACCCTTTTTGCTGCCATTCGCACATAGAGTTCTCTCCGCCCATAGCATTATACAGGCTCCAGTAAGCCGACTTCTCCTCCTCAACCGCTTTTCTCAACTCCTCGTCAAGAAGTGAGATGATGGGATATGACCGTTTCTCTCCGTTTTCCTGATAGAGCATATCGCTTGGTCCGACAAAGAGAATGGCAGCCTGCGGAGCACAAATGTGCAGATAGCGTATCTGTTTGCGTATCTTATTTATGTAGTTGTCAACCTGTTTTTGCGTTTTTATATACGGCACCACATTACCGCCAAACTGCATAATGATTAACCTTGTATTGGTTGTGCGAAAATAGTTGGACAGAGCAGTATTGTCGATAGAGGTGAATATCGTTCCCGAGCAGCCACGCATAGGTATATTGTCCACATACACACCTTTTTCGCTCTCCAACGACACGCCATACACTTCTCTCTCGCCTTTTAGGTGAAGACTGTAAGTGGTTGTTCTTTCGTCAAGTATGACGAGGCTGTCGGTTGAGCCAAACACTCGTATTCGGGAGAAGGCGTTGTCTTGTGTGGCAGAGTATCTGATTGACACTTTTTCGCTTCCGTATTTTTGTTTATTGTTGAGTACAAACACCTGCCCCATAGGACCGTATATTCCGTTAGGACGTCTATTGGCAGCAGAGCCGTATGCTCTGTAAACAGGTAGGGCGGAAGGCGATATATCAGCCGACAGGCTCAGTTTGACAGTGCGTGAGTCATAGTTTTGGTATAGAGCCACCATTCCCACACCGCTGCCGCCGTACTTGTCTTGCAATGCCCGACGAAGACACATTGTCATTCTGTCACCTTCAATCTGCGAATCGCCGTAATGAACAACGCGAACGGACGTATCCGCAGCCGAAGATAAAGACTCATAGAAAGAGAACAAGGGCTGATACTGCGGCTCTTTGACGAGTGTGCCTACCAACTCTTTTTGCAAATCAGACAAAAGAAGCGGAGGCATAGAAAGCAATAGAACGGTGTCTTGGGAAGAAACGGTATCAATAACGGCAGTATGACCGCCACGCACATCGGGTATCTGCCATTGGTAGGTGCCTACTTGTATCTGTTGTTCCGACAACAACCAACTGCCGCCCCACAACACAAGCAGACAAACAACCACAAAAAGACAAACACGATAAGGCTTCATTTCTTCCAAAGAACTTTGGTGAACAACAACAAAATGGTAAAGATCTCCAAACGACCGGTAAGCATAACCAGCGTCATCCACCATTTACCAAACAACGGGAAAGAGGAATAAGACGCACAAGGACCGTATTGTCCGAGGCTGGTTCCCACATTACCTATGGCTGCCACAGCAGTACCTATCGACTCCTCAAAATTGACACCGCAAGCACTGAAAACCAAGACTGTGAGAGAGATAATAAGCACATAGAACAGCATAAAAGCCATCACATTATTGATGGTCTCGTGCGGCAAAGGACGGTTATTGAGTTTGATAGGTATAATGGCATTGGGGTGGATGCGTCTTTGGAACTCGGAGAATCCGCTCTTGACAAAAATCAGTATTCTCACCCATTTGATACCTCCTGCCGTACTGCCGCTGCTACCGCCGGTTATCATAATGAAGAAGAATAGCACCCATAGCAGGTTAGGCCATAGAGTATAGTCGGACGAAGCAAAACCCGTGGAGGTGATGGCACTGAAAGCCATAAAGAAGCCGTTTCGGAACGACCACTCCAAATGATTCAAGACAGGCATCAGTCCTTCCGACCATACACCTTGCTCAAAGCCGTAATACAAAGCCAAACCGATAGTGAGAACAAGAGTGAATATACCTCCTGCCAAGAGATACCAGCGGGCTTCCTCGTCTTTGAAGAGTCGCTGCGGCTTGCCTTGAAGAAAATGGATTAGCAGAGCGAAGTTAATACCCGACAACATCATAAACACAGCCACCACATAATGGACGGCGCGTCCGTAGGTGGTCAGGCTGCTGCCCATAGTGGAAAAGCCGCCGGTGGCAATGGTTGTGAATGAATGGCAGATAGCGTCAAACAGACTCATCCCGCATAGTTTGAGCAGCAGAGCCTCCACACCCGTCAGCAGTATATATACCCCCCATAAGAGTTTGGCGGTATCGGCTATACGCGGACTGAGTTTCTCGTAGTTAACGCCTGTTACTTCGGCTGCATACAACTGCATCCCACCCAAGCCGAACATAGGCAACAGAGCCACACACAAGACTATGATTCCCAAGCCTCCGAGCCACTGCGTCATAGCCCGCCAAAAGAGTGCAGCGTGGGTCAGTCCTTCTACATTGGTCAGTATGGTCGCTCCGGTGGTGGTGAAGCCCGACATAGTTTCAAACCAAGCATCGGTATAGGTGTGAATCTGTCCGCTAAGGTAGTATGGCAACAAGCCGAACAAGGAGAAAACAACCCATACCATAGCCACAATAACATAGCCTTCACGCTCGCCGACGTCGCTCGGCGCACGATGACCTGTCAAAAGTCCTGCCAATCCTCCTACAACGGTCAGGATAGTACTTACTATAAATGCCATCTGGTCTGCCTCATCATAAAGGAAACTCACCACGGTGGCAACTGCCATAAACACCGACTCAATGAGCAACAGAGCACCCATTGTACGGAACACTAATTTCTTGTTAAAGGCTCTCGTCATTTGAAGTAACGCTCCAACTCGCGTATATTATGACTTTTACACAATACTATAACTTGGTCGTCAGGCACAATCTGCGTGTCGCCGTTGACCAACAGCCCTTCGCCCGCTCTTACCAAACCGCCGATAGACACATCGCTCGGCAGATTGACATCGCGTATCTTATTACGAGTTATGCGACTGCCTTCGGTTGCCACCAACTCCACTATTTCCGCATCGGCACTGGTGAGGTTCCTCACGTTGAGCACGCTGGCGTTGAGCAGCATCTGGTAGATATAACTTGCCGTTATTGTTTTTTTGTTGAGCACCGTACCTATATTCAGACCTTCTGCCATAGGTATATAGTCTATGTTCTCCACATCGGCTATGGTCTTATTCACTCCAAATCGCTTGGCGGCAAGGCAGGCAAAGATATTGGCTTCGCTGCTGTCGGTTACAGCCACAAAAGCGTCAGTGTCTTGTATGCCTTCGTCTTTGAGTGTCTCCATCTGTGAGCCGTCGGCGTGTATAATCAAAGCATTGCCCACCTTCTCGCTCAGGTAATAACAACGCTCCTTGTCTGCCTCCAATATCTTTATCTGCATATCGTCGGGCAGACTATGAGCCGCCTTTTGCGCTATACGTGTGCCGCCGTAGAACATAACACGACGTATCTCTCGCTTGGGCTTGCCTAATTGAGTACGCAGAAAATCCATATTCTCCCTCGTACAAACGGCATACACCATATCGCCTTCCTCCACACAATCGGCTCCGTTAGGGAAGATAGTGCGATTATCGCGCTTGATAAGCACTATGCGATACTGACCGTGGCTGTAAAAACCTGAATCAAAACGCTTGCCTATAACCTCCGCATCGCTGTTGCCATATACCTTAACCACACATAGTTGTAAGGCATTCTTACACAGACTGATATGATAACGCATCCAGTTGGTACGCAGTGCCTCTTCTATCTCATTGGCAGCCAATACCTCAGGATAAATCAAGTGGTTAAGTCCCATCTTCTCGAATATCTGCTTATTGGCAGGTAGCAGATACTCGTAGTTATCCACTCGCGCCAAAGTACGCTTGGCTCCCAACTGATTGGCTAATAAACAGGCTGTTATATTCTGCGACTCGTGAGGCGTAACGGCTATGAACAAATCAACATCTTTTACGGGTAAGTCTTTAAGGTCGTGAATAGAAGTGGGACTCCCCACACGGGTCATAAGGTCATAGTTGGCTTCGAGGTCTTGCAGATGCTCCTGATTGCCGTCAATAAGACATATATCCATATTCTCCCTTGACAACAACTTGGCCAAATGCGTTCCTACTTCGCCTGCTCCTGCAATAGCAATTCGCATAAACCCTCCTTGTCTAATTTGAGTATTTGATATAATTCATCGGGCGTTCCGTGAGTAACAAAACGGTCATGCACTCCTGCCCGAACAACTTTGATTCCATATCCTTGCTGCGACATATACTCTGCCACGGCACTGCCCAATCCGCCTTCCGTCATTCCGTCTTCCACGGTAACAACTGTCTTATAATGAGTTCCAACATAGTCTAATATGTCTGTGTCGAGCGGTTTGAGCCAACGCATATCCCATTGGGCGATAGTCTGATTAGGGCTTTTGCTTTCAGCAAGCGTGATGGCTTCTGCTACCTTGTTGCCTATTGCACCTATCGACAAAACGGCCATATTCTCACCCTCTTTCATCTTCACTCCCTTGCCCTCTTCGATAGGACACAATAGTTGGTTTTCCACAAATGCCTTACCTCGCGGATAGCGAATGGCAATAGGTCCGTCTGCCTTAACGGCATACTCCATCATCGCCTCCAACTCGTCGGCTGTACGAGGTGCCGACACTTTCATATTGGGTATCGAACGCAAGAAACAGAGATCTAATAAGCCATGGTGGGTCGCACCGTCCTCGCCTACTATGCCGGCACGGTCTATACATATAACCACGTGCTGCTTGGTGAGTGCCACATCGTGAACCAACTGGTCGTAGGCACGCTGAAGAAAACTTGAATACTCATTGACAAAAGGTATCATTCCCTCCTTTGCCATACCGGCGGCAAAAGTGATGGCATGCCCCTCCGCTATACCCACGTCAAACACACGCTTGGGCAACTCCTTCTGCATAAT
>CAMVHW010000057.1 GCA_947167395.1 uncultured Bacteroidales bacterium | reverse complement strand
CATCCGCTTTGTCGGACAGATAGCCGCCAAACGCCTGCAACTGAATAAACTGCTGCCACGCTCATCGTTAGGCAGACTATCGATGACAAGCGACCTCACCTTACACTATATCAAAGACCGCCCCTTGGAAGCCAAGGGAGAGATACGTATCCCTTCGCTCACCTACAAAGGCTACACCTACCGTAACGTCTTGCTCAAAGGCAAGATGCACAACAATAAAACCAATGGCATAATAGCCCTTCACGACCCGAATATCAACCTCGTCATAGGCGGCACAACACAAAGACAAGACAACAACACCAAAGCCAATCTCTCGCTCCTGCTCAACCACCTGCGCCTCCAACCGCTGCACTTGGCAGACAATATGACCGACCAAGATATGCGCTTGCGTGCCACACTCGATCTCACCGCACAAGGCAACGAAAACACTCCTGTCAGCACCTTCGACAGCCGCTTGCAGATAGACTCTCTATGCTTCACACGAATGGAGAGAGAGTTGGTCATATCTTCGCTTAATACCAACATATACAGCAACAACCATACCGGCGGACTCAAAATGGAATCCGACTTCGTTAATGCCGGCATTAACGGTTCTTTCCAATGGAACACACTACCACTCACCCTCCGACACTTCGGCTACGCACTGTTCCCCAAACTGCTCGGCAAACGACCGCAAGCACACACAGATAACGACCTCGATTTCTACTGCTACTTTAATCACCTCGACAGCATATTAAGCGTTGTGGCTCTTACCGATATCCAACTGCCCGACCAACAAACTATAAAAGGACATATAGCGGAAAGCAACAACGAATATGGTATGCAGATCTATGTACCGTCCGTTAATTCGGAGAAGTCGCAAACCAAAGATATAGTTCTCTCCTTGGCGCAAAAAAACGACTTGGCATCCATATCTCTATCGCTGCAAGAACACCCTATCATATCCGATTCGGTCAAACTGAAAGTTGTGGACCTTGACTTCAATCTCTATACAGAGGCACGACAAGACTCGCTGCTCACCACTCTGCGTTTCGGAGCCGTCGATGACACCACGCACGGTATGTCGGCAATAGAACTGAAAACATATTTGTCACAATATAACAAACGACCGCTGATAAGCACTCACATAGTGCCCTCCACCTTCTATCTGCGCGACACACTATGGACACTATCCGATTCGTACATACAATACACCGGAGCCAACACGCGCTTGACAGTGGATAACTTCCGACTGCAAAGTACTTCGCAACATATATATGCCCACGGCACCAACTCCAAGACGATGGACGACTCCATACGCATAGACCTGAAAAATGTCAATCTGGGCTATATAATGCGCAATTTCGATTTGGAACAAGCTATCAGTGCCGACGGAGATGTTACAGGTTGGGCTACCCTCTATGCCTTGTTCGGCACACCGATGTTGGAGGCTTCGCTGCACATGAACGAAGGCTATCTCAATCGCACCTTGCTCGGCGAACTGGATGCCACCGCACGATTGGACAATAAGAACAAACATATACTCATCGATGCCATTGCTCGTCAGAACGACCGGCATACGGTGGAACTCAACGGACTGGTCATCCCGCAGGACAAGTACTGGGAACTGAATATGAAGTTAGACTCCACCGATATGAACCTCATCAACTACTGGACATATCGCGTTTTAGATAACGTACAAGGCAGAGCCTACGGCGACCTGAACGTATATGGCAGACGACATAAGACTTGGGTAAGAGGTCGCTTGTTAGGCAAAGAAGCCTCACTGACAGTGCCTATAACAGGAGTAAGATACACCTTCACCGACTCCGTCTTCTTAGACACCTTCAACATACGCTTCCCCGATATACATTTCCGCGACACCTATGGTCACCAAGGCATACTCAATGGCGAAGTTACTCACGACTACTTTTACGATTTCGGCTATGACATCAGGTTAGGCGTTAACGATATGTTGGTGGTGAACCTGCCCTACTCTGCCCGACAGATGATGTACGGCAAGGTCTATGCCACGGGCAATGTGCATGTATTCGGCGATGAGGAGTTCGGCACACAAGTGGACGTTAATGCCACCTCAAGAGGCAATACCGACTTCTATCTCAATACAGGCAGAGCATCCGAAGCAACCGACAATAGTTTCATCTTCTTCACCACCGACGAGGAAGACGAGGCAGAACTGACAACTGCGCCGACCATCAAGCATATAAGGAAATCGACCAACCCTGTATATCTCAATATGAATATAGGCATATCGCCTTCTTCGCTCATTCACCTTATGCTCGACTCGCGCACCGGTGACGGCATAGTGGGACACGGTGAAGGCGACCTCAGACTCCACTACGACTCGGAAAAGAGCGAAACACAACTTTTCGGCACCTATACTATGCAAGAAGGTCTGTTCTCCTACTCAATAGGCAATATCATACGACGCGACTTTGCTATCAAAGACGGTTCGGCTGTTACTTGGACCGGCGACCTTACTGCCCCAACCTTGTCCGTTGCGGCTGCATATAAGGTTACGGCATCACTTCGCGACCTGTTCGGCAGCGATGCCTCCGAACTGGCAACCAACCGCTCGTCGGCACCGGTGGAATGTATGATATACCTCTCCGACCGACTTACCAACCCCACCCTGCGCTTTGGTATTGAGTTGCCACAGTCGGACGAGTCGGTGGCGGCACAAGTGAAGTCAATCATCAACACGGACGAGATGCTGATGCGACAAGTCATCTACCTACTGGTCTTCAACCGCTTCTTCACTCCCGAATACCTGCAAAACACCACCTATGGAGCCAACGAAACCTACTCACTCATATCCTCCACCATAACGGGACAAATCAACCAATGGCTCTCACGCCTGACCGACATAGTAACTATCGGCTTCAATTTCCGCACCGACGGCGAGGGGGCAACGGCTTCGCAGGAATACGAAACGATGATTCAACTGCACCCTATCAACCGCTTGAGTATCAACGGCAACGTGGGCTATCGCTATAACGACCTGAGCAACCGACCATTCTTTGGCGATGTGGACATAGAGTACCAACTGACCGAAGACGGCAAACTGCGCGTCAAGGGATTCACACATACAGTTGATAAATACTCACTTAAACAAGCCAACACCGTGCAAGGAGTGGGACTCATCTTCCGCCACGACTTCAACTGGGGCGACTCCAGACGCAAACGCCAACAGAAAGCCGCACAACAAAAAGAAAACAAATAACACTATGCTCATCAAATGTTTCTCAGCCGCCGTACAAGGTATCAATGCCGAATTGGTTACCATTGAGTTGCATGCCGTGTCCGGCACCGACTTCGTGTTGGTCGGGTTGCCCGATGCTGCCGTCAAGGAAAGCCGCGAACGCATACGCTCGGCACTGATGGTCAACGGCTTCCGCCTGCCGGTCAAGCAACTGACTATCAATATGGCACCTGCCGACCTACGCAAAGAAGGCACCGGATTCGACCTGCCGCTGGCTATCGGTATGCTGGCTGTGGCAGAACAACTGCCGTCCAAAATGCTTAACGACTACCTTCTCCTCGGCGAGTTGTCCTTAGACGGCTCACTGCAAGCCGTTCACGGAGTACTGCCCGTGGCTCTCTGCGCCAAGAAAAACGGCTACAAAGGACTGATTGTTCCGATGGAAAACGCCAAAGAAGCAGCCGTAGTGGAAGGACTGGAAGTCATACCCGCCGACACACTCTTGGACGTAGTGAGGTTCCTCAAAGAAGAACAGACAATCGAACCTATACATATTGACATACAAGCCGAACTGTCATCGCAGTACATAGGACTGGATATGGATATGTCCGACATACGTGGTCAGTACGAGGTTAGGCGTGCTATGGAAGTGGCGGCTGCAGGAGGACACAACATACTTATGATAGGTCCTCCGGGAGCAGGTAAGTCGATGATAGCCAAACGCTTGCCCACTATATTGCCACCTATGACCTTGGACGAAGCCATTGAGACGACTGCCGTTCACTCCGTGGCAGGACTGATGAAAGGCGGCAAGTCGTTGGTTACTCACCGTCCTTTTCGCTCACCCCACCATACAGCCACCGATGTGGCACTCATAGGCGGTGGCAACAACCCTCGACCGGGAGAGATTAGCCTCGCTCATAACGGAGTGCTCTTTCTCGACGAACTGCCCGAATATAAAAGGCAGACCTTGGAAGTGCTGCGACAACCATTGGAAGACAGACATATAGTGGTGTCGCGACAAAGACAGACCGTCGATTATCCGGCATCGTTTATGTTGGTGGCAGCTATGAACCCATGCCCCTGCGGACACTATGGCGATACCAACCCCGCCCATCCTTGCACCTGCACCCCCTCACAGATACACCGATATTTAGGTCGTATCAGCGACCCGCTATTGGACCGTATAGATATCCAATGCGGCATAGAAGCAGTCAGTTATGAACAACTGCGGGATATGACCCCGGGCGAGTCGTCAGCCACTATGCGCGAACGAGTCATCAAAGCACGTGCCATACAGAACGAGCGTTTCAAACACAGCAAACTCATCCACTCCAACGCAATGATGACCTCACAGATGGTGCGTCAGTACTGCCTTATCAACAACGAGTGCGACCAACTGCTGCAATACTCGATGACTAAATTAGGTCTGTCCGCTCGCGCCTATGACCGCATACTCAAGGTCAGCCGCACCATAGCCGACTTAGAAGGCTCCGATGAGATACAAAAACAACACCTCTTGGAAGCCATCTCCTATCGCACATTAGACAGAAACAAATGGCTATAACAACTGCATAAGTCTGCAAAATGAATTGTTTTTTGCAGACTTTTTTGTGTTTATGCAAGCGAAAATATATTTTTGCCGCTCACTCTGTAAATCACCAACTCATGAAACATATCTACACCGCTGCCGGTATAAAATCTTATTCTTTATTACTTTTCATATTTTGCACCATATCTATTCTTTTTATATCTCCTCTTTCGGCACAAATGAGAGTTGGAGAGAATGTGGCGGATAATTTTACACCTGCGATATTTGTCTTGGAAGACGAAAATGCCAACGAAGAGAACATAACTTATTCCAATACATCATTATTATATCAAAATTCCGTCCAACCAACTTTTGATTTACCGGCACCTATTCATCGTGCTCCCACAGCAACACAAGCATATTTTGATGAGAGTTTTTGCTGGGAAGATGAATGGACACTTTGTCAACTTATCGGTTCGGGGCGTACAACTTCTGTATATAAATATGAGTGGTATAGGGATGGAGTATCAGGCAAACGTCCTTGTATGCGATTATGCTTTATTTTTACCACACGCAATGCATATACTTGGCAAGGAGTCAAATTTCCACCTAATGGTACATATACAATAAGAAGCGGCTCTAATACAAATACCGTTATCAATGATAATTTTACTTATAATGGAGTTACGTATTATTCTGCAGCATATACTTCTAATAATAAAAATTTATATTTCCAAAGCGGAACTGTCGTTGTATCAAGAGGTGCAGATGGGACTCCGTGTTTTGAGGTAAATGCAACGTCACAGGACGGATATACTATCCATGCAACTATTTGTGACAATAAATGCTCTACCGATGTTACTATTCCTCTAACGAGCAATCTTCAATGGGAAGATAATACGAAAGCGGATTCTCCCTATCAATACCTTAATTTAGGCGGGGATGGTACAGGTAGCGATAGTAAGTCATATAATGTCTTTTTCTCTCTTAACACTTCTAATACAACCGGTTCGTTTTCTTATTCGTCAATCGATTGGTCTAACTCGTATATAAAACAAAATGGTGTTACACTTTCCATAAGTTCCATAACATCTTTCGCTATTACATCTTCATCTGACAGAGTATATGATTTTAATGCCACAGTTGTCGGGTCTGACGGCATCACTTACATCATAACAGGAACGTTTACTAATTGTCCTAAACAAATCGGGTGGTATGACTCATACAAATTTGGTACGTCAGACGTTATATATTCAGATGTGATGTACAATGATGAATATGACATGTGGTATCATGACAATCAACATACCTTTATTCGGGTACGAGCATATCATACAAATGGCTCATATTTCCAATTTTTATTGTGGGTGCCGCAAAATAACGTGAGTGCCTTTACTCAAACATATACAAATGGAATTGGACCTAAAGCAGGCTCATACACAACCATCAACCCTCAAACAGTTACTGAATCATATAATGGAGATTGTTATGTATATTGGACTGCCGATAATAGTACTGTATTGGCAGGTAATGCAATTGCATTAAATCAAGTACAATCAACTGTTACTAACCCCTGCGGAATACGAGGTACATATTATTTTGATTGTCCATACTCGATGTTTGTAGGTACAAGAAGTTCTGATGGATCTATTAGTAATTATGGTAGTTTGGAAGGTGCAACTATAAATGTTCATGGTGCAGGTAAAGACGGAAATATGTATATTACCATCGATTATAATGGTGCTACTGTTGTTTCTATAGGTGAACCTGCCACTGGACAACGTTTGGATATATACATTAACGGTGATGGCTCTGTTACCAAAACTCCAAATCAATGTTACTACAACGAAGGCGAAGATATTATTCTTACCCCTGTTAACGGCAGCGACTGCTTCCAAAACTGGACAGGTGTCTGCACTTCTCAATTAACAGACAACGGCAACGGAACATATACATTCACCGTTGGGGCGCAAGATTGTGCTGTTACCGCCAACTTCGGCACTTGCACCATTGAAGCCAATGAGAACATCAGTATCTGTTCAGACGAACTGCCCTATACGTGGAACGACATCACCTATCCTGTTGGCACTACCGGCACACAGACACACGACTTCACCTGCAAGAGTATAGTCAGTCCGGCAACGGATAGCATAACACATCTTACACTCACCATAAGGTCTTCATATACAGGAGATAACGCTATCACGCTGCCCAAGCAGACACTATGCCAAGACGAGTTGGAAACCTTCAAGTGGAACGGTATCAGCGTTCGAACCGCCTTCACAGGCGACACCACGCTCGCCTATACCACTACAGTCGTAGGCGGCACGTGCGACTCCATCACTATATTGCCGCTCACCGTCAATCCTGCATACAGGGAAGTGGTACACGTGGATACCTGCGAGTACTACCTCACCTACAACGGCGGATTTAACTTCTATGGACAGAAAATCAGCAGTCGTGAGCAAAACGGCTTGGAGGTGGACATCAAGACCGACAAAGGCTGCCCTAATATCAAAGTACTGGATCTCAATATCTATAATAACGACACCATCGACGATTATGTGCGTATATGCTCCTTCCCCTTCACTTGGAACGGCTACACATTCAACACACTCGCCGAGGCACAAGCAGCAGAAATGCTCATCGCGCCCAGTCCCAACGGACATCGTATGTGCTTCGAATATAACCGTCTTGTTCCGACATACATAGCACCAATCACTGAACCGGCAGAGAATATCGTCGCTACAACTGCGCCATATATCTGGGCAGGACACGAACATCTCGGCGGTCTAACCTGCGATGGACAATATAAAGATACTCTTCGCTCGGTTATCGGCGGGTGCGACTCCATTTATTATTGCCTCAATCTGACCTTCGCTTGCACACCCACCACAAGCGATACAGCCGCCATTGAATGCTCTGCATTCACTTGGCACGGAACTGAATATACAAGTAGCGGCGACTATGATTGGACGACCACTAATGCAGCAGGTTGTGATAGCGTTCGCACGCTACACTTGACTATAGCAGACGCTGCAACGGATATGCCTCTGGAAACTGCAACGATAT
>CAMVHW010000056.1 GCA_947167395.1 uncultured Bacteroidales bacterium | reverse complement strand
AGGAAAGGACTTCCACGTTGAGGACTACACCGTCGTTCGCGATGTGCGTAAGTATTTCTTTATTGATACTCTGCAGACGAGCAATGGGTGCGACAGTATTATTCACGACTCGCTGCTTGTAGTGCCCACCTATCGCTTTGAGGAGAGTGCCGTAACGTGTAGCGGCGTAACCTTCAACTGGCGTAAGTACTTCGAACTGAATAAGTATAACTCCGGCTACTATTATGATAGTCTTTATACTACCGAGTACGGAGCCGACTCCACATACGTGCTCAATCTGACCATAGTGCCTAACTTCCATAGCGAGCAAACAAAGCAGATGTGTAAGAACGATACTATCTATTGGCACTATAAGAAGATTTTCTACGAAACGTGGAATGAAGGCGACTTGGCCACCACCTACCATGTGGAGTATGTGCGTCCGGGTGCGTGCGATAGTCTGTATGATATGTATATGTTCTATTACGACTATTATCATTTCGCTCCCGAAGTCGATTCCGTCTGCCAATACGATACCTACCACTGGTACACCAACGGCATAGAACATACCACCGCTTTGAGGGACGAAAAGGGAAATAAACTGACAGCCATACCAACCGACACCACAGGGTGGATAACTATTTACGACTCGTTGAAGACCTCTTCTCCGTGCCATTGCGACTCCACCTTTACTTTGCGTCTGTATGTCAAGCCCGCGTTCTACTATCACGACTCGACTACAATATGCTCCAACGACACCTTCTACTGGCACGACAGAGCATACAACAGTCCAAAGGCGACTATCTTGCGTGATACCATACCCTTGGGAACAGGCTTGGGCTGCGATAGTATATATTACCTGAAAGTGAATGTCAATCAAGCCTATTTCTTCGACGAAACGGACATTGTATGCGGCTCCGAGTTGCCTTATACGTGGACAAACCACAAAGCCGACATACCTATACCCGCTTCACAAGCCTTGTTATGGGACAATGACAGTGTGTTCGTTCTGTGGGATAGTTGCCATACCGTAATGGGTTGCGACTCTATCTACCGCCGTGTGGTTACGGTTAAGCCTATACGTCACGATGTGCTTTACGACACTATTTGCAGCGGTGATGTACTCCAATACCATTGGCACCAACTCACCTCAGCCGGCACATATACCGACACGCTGGTCAATCAGTTTGGTTGCGACTCAATGGTAACGCTTATTCTCAGTCTTGTACAGCCGACGCAGTTCGCGCTGAACAGCGAACCTGTTATCTGTGGCGATGATAAAGCGTTTGACTTGTCCTTCACCTCAACAGGAATTGCTCCGTTGGCTTATTGCGTCAAGTATAACGACAAGGAACACGAACAGCGATTTGAGGATATTGCTTGGACCGTCTTTAATGACAATCAGCGTGTGATTACACTCTCCTTACCTGCTCCGATGTCGTCCGTTGATTACCCCGTACCTAATGACTATAGCGGAACCGTCTATTTCGACAATGGCTATTGTTTAGACTCATCGCTGTTGGCTCTGCCTTTCTCGTTCCGCATACTCTATCCCTCATGGCTCATAGAGCAGCATTGGAACGATGCTATCGGTCTGCTGACCGATTCGCTCAACGGTGGCTACCATTTCATCGGCTTCCAATGGTATAAGAACAACACCCTTATGCCCGGAGAGACAAAGCCCTATCTCTATTGCCCGCAGTACTTGGACGCTGATGCAACGTATAGTTTGGCTCTCACGCGCCAAACCGACTCGCTCACCTTTATGACCTGTCCCATTGTTCCCGACCTGAGCCGTCCGCAAGAACTCACACCTTCTCAACCTTATATATCAGTTGTACCGACGGTGGTGGTAAGAGAGAACCCCGTGGTTAATATCTTGTGTGTCAATGGCGGTAACTATGAGATTTATGACGCGTTTGGCGTTTCGTTGAGCAGCGGCGTTTATCTGCCCGGATTGCATAATGCGTACGAAGTAACCTTGCCTGCTTCGTCAGGTGTATATATATTCCATCTCCACGACTCGGCATTGCAGGAGAGAACAATAAAAGTGGTTGTCCAATGAAGCGAATAAGAACTATATGTATGTTTGTTATGCTATTGATGACTTGTTCATTGGTGGCACAGACACGTATTGTAGCCGACCCTTCTATGCGCGACCTGTCTTCCTCCAATCGTCGTTTCACGCGCCACGAGAAGCATCGTCAAGCCGACTCACGAGGTCTGCGACGCTCTAAGGAAACAGCCGAGACCCACATGTTGGGCTTGTATGGTTTAGGCGGTTTCAGCAGTGCTGTGTCGTCCTCCAACCTGCTGCGTGTTCCCACGGGTGGTTATGACGCACGAATGGGCTTCGTATATGAGTACAATAAAGGCTTCTTTATGCTTCAAACAGGTGTGGCAGGTGCGTTGAGGGAAGTGAGAGCCGATGTTAATAATGTCGTATATACCAACCACGATTTGGTAACCACTGACGCTCAATGGATGCTTATCTCCGACTCATGGGGAATGCCCTTGGCTTCGCTCAGTTATAGTATGACTGACCGTAGGGACAATCTCTTACAACTGAGTGCACAGATACCTATAATGGCAGGTGCGCATATTCGCGGCTTTTATGCTATGGGTGGTTTTACCTTTACTTTCCCTCTCATTCAGAACTCCTCCACCGCCATGAATGTTACCTCGCGTGCCACCTACGACAGATATTATGGTATAGGCGATAATAATGAGTGGATGGAAATGGATAACCACGGCTATCGTGAGGCTGTGCCTATGAAACGCACAATGAACAACTCCGGCAAACGCTTGGACGTTCTCTTCTGCGTCGAGACAGGCTATGATTTCCTTACCAAAAACGACATCCACCTGCGCTTGGGAGCATACGCCGATATAGGCTTGCTCAATTTCTCCCCTCATTCCGACAACCCCGCTATCAACATTCCTTATAGTACAAAATGGGATTTTGCCACATTCGGAGCAACGCCTATATGGTTCTCCGATGTGGTTAAGAACGAACAGATACATAACTTCACCGTAGGAGGCAAACTGACCATTCTTTTCTCGTTCAAGCAAAAAGAGCAATGTATATTGTGCGGCTCGAAAGTTAAGACCAAACATTTCAGATAGTCCTTGCCTTATGATAGACCACGCCACAGCCGATTTACTGCGCCGATATGCAAGGCAATACGAGACCAGTGTTTTTCTCCAAGGTGATCCGTCGTGGTTTATGCACCAAGTCAGCGGTGAGGACAACAAGGAAGCAATGGCTTTCATAGCCTCCACACTCAGTTACGGCAGTCGCCGGCAGTTTATGCCGAAGATTGAATATATAAGGAGTTTGTCCGGAGGCAATGTGGTTGATTGGTTGTGCTGCGGTGGCTATAAGGATGTGTTTAAGGTGGGGGATAAGCGTTCTTTCTATCGCTTATATAGTTATGATCTCTATGCTCGTTTTTTGGACAGATATGCCGAGTTGCTTACTAAGTATGGTAGTTTGTCGTCATACGTAAAGCGTGATGCTGCAACGGGTATAGAAGCAGTGGCAGCGATTTGCAGATTCTTTACAGTGGATAAGGCTGCCCTGACAACTGTCATTCCACGTGATACCACTTCCGCTTGCAAACGAGTATGTATGTTCTTGCGGTGGATGGTAAGAGATAATTCGGCTGTTGATTTAGGTTTGTGGACTTTTATTGATAAGACAACGCTGATTATGCCGTTGGACACTCATGTCCTTCAGCAGTCTGTGGCGTTAGGTTTGCTCGGCACCAAAACGGCTTCGATGTCTGCTGCGAGGCGACTGAGCAAGTCTGTGGCGGAAGTCTTTCCCGACGACCCGCTCAAAGCCGACTTCGCACTCTTCGGCTACGGAGTGGAAAATGATTGAAAATAAATGCTATTTGTATGATAAAACATTCTATCGGTCGTTTAAGCGACAATGATATTGTCCTCAATGACGTACGAGTATCTCGCTCTCAACATTGTTTTCTTGTGGAAAACAACGGCAGTTACTTAATAGAAGATAACGGCTCAACCAACGGTGTTTTTGTGGATGATGTCAGAGTGAAAGAACTTACGCCCTTGTCTTTTCAGTCCAAGATTGTTATAGGCTCCAATATCTATTCTTTGCAGGACTTGCTTGATAGGCTGTCCGCATCGCTTATTAACAGTTGTAAAGACATCGAGAATAAGTATTCGGAAATAGAGAATCGCTATAATAAAAATGCTCGAATGCTGTGCGACAGTCTGCAAATCAATGACGAACCTTATCAGCGACTTTTTTCTTCCAAAGATGAGGAGATAGAATACATAATCAATGATTATGAGAAAAAGGCAGACGAACTGACATCAATGCTCAAACTCATCAGTCGGTCTTCTCAAAACGATACTCTGCAAATTCACGATGATTTGGAACTGCTCGCTCACCTCTCCAAAAAAGCCGACGAGAAACAGAAAAGCGAATGTCAGCAGATTAGATTGAGAGTAAATAATATCATCGATAATCTTCAATTTCATTTGTATGAGCAGATAGACAATGCCGTTAGCAGATTTAACGACTATTTTACCGCCCTCTTCAATGCCCGTAGAGAAACAGCCGTAGCCGAACAACAGGTATGGAACGGCAAATCCGATAATCAGGTTATATCTTTACCATACCTATACTATCTCACTCGTAAATATGAATATCGACTGTTTGATAAAACATTTACCTTCTGCCGTTTATGCTTTATCCCATTCTTAAAGCGCAATAATCTTATTATTCGCCATACCAATGCCACATTAAGTGAGGCACAGCAGATGGTAAATAATATTATAGGTCGATTGTTGGTTAGCAGCAACAGCGGTAATATACAACTGCATACTATCGATACCAAAGACCTTGGCGGTACAAGCAATATACTCAAGATGTTGGACAAACATGTCTATTCCGTTATTGCTCGCTCGTCTGATGTGGTCAATATGCTGACCGGTATGGATAATTATGTGGAGGACGTGGTGCAAAATCTTTTGTATGGTCCTTATACCTCTATTGAATCGTATAACAAGGGTAAAGAGAAACAGGAACCGTATCATATAGTTGTCTTTAAGAACTTCCCGTTAGGTATCACTCCCGAAGCGGCACACCTGATACAACGTATCTTGGTTAACGGCAACAAGGCAGGTATATATTTCGTGTTTATGTATAATGTTGATTTGGTTCAACACTCGGACGAATGCTTGAAGATTGCCAATATACTTCATCCTGACTCACCGCAAGACTTGTTTGCCGAAGCGATAGAAATCAACGATAACGATAGCCGACAGTCCTTTGCTGCCTTGTCCGACGAAACCTTATATGGAATCATCAACCAAGTCAATTCGGGCTTTGAGATGAAGAACGATGAGGTTCTTCGCCTTACCGACTATCTGATTCCACAAAGTGAGTGGTGGTCGCGTCATAGTGCCAACCGTGTGGATATACCTTTCGGTATGACAGAGAACAAGCAAATCCAAAAACTCAATATAACCCAAGAGAGCGGTCAGAATTCCGCTATCGTTATAGGTATTCCCGGGTCGGGCAAGTCTGTCTTCCTGCACGTGCTGATTGCCAACGCCATGGTTAATTACTCGCCACGTGAA
This sequence comes from uncultured Bacteroidales bacterium, assembly GCA_947167395.1. Taxonomy (GTDB): domain Bacteria; phylum Bacteroidota; class Bacteroidia; order Bacteroidales; family Paludibacteraceae; genus Colicola. Next base: position 2,311 of record CAMVHW010000056.1, on the reverse strand, counting down.
TTGCAGATGTACTTATTGGACTTCTCCGGCGTTGAGTTTGACGTATATGCGCGTCATAACCTGCCTCACGCTCGCGTTATTGCACCTGAGGCTGAACGCGAATTTGGTCTAAGTATCTTGAACGAGGTGTTTGAAGAGGGTAACAGACGTATGACACTATGTCGTGAAAACGGCGTTACCAACATAGTTGAGTTGAAACAAAAGAACCCGGATATGGTGGTTCCGCGACTACTGGTTATTATAGATGAGTTCCAAAAGATATTTGAAGTGGAGAATGACAATATAAGTCGAGAAGCCAATCAGAAGATACATACTATCATTCAAGAGTATCGCAAGTTTGGTATCAATCTTATTCTTGCCACGCAGAAACTGCCTGCCAAGAGCATCGTTCCCTACGATTTGATAGCCAATCGCGTGGTCTTCAAGAGCGATCCTAATGACTTCAATAATCTTATTCGTTGGTCTCATTCCTCTTCTCAACCGCGTTTGCTGACAGGTACGTGCGTATATAATAATGAGTCGGGAGCAGAAGCGGCTAATTATCTGACCCGCTCTTTCTTTATCAATGCTTCAAGCGAATTGGAGAACTTGCTTGACCAAGTTAAGGATTATGCTCTTGCTCATCCCGAGATGAATGATGAGCATGAGTTACGCACCTTCCGAAGTGAGGAACTGCCTGACTTTGCAGAGCGTGTACTTTCCGACAGACATATTGAGCACTATGACATACCGCGTGAAGTAGGTGTATATTATGGCGAGAGTATAGCCATTGCTCCTTGCCACGTCTATGTGCCGCTGACCAAGGATAGTAATAACAACATACTGATTATAGGCGGTGAGCCTGACGTAGCCAAAGGTATAGCCTACCACTCTATATTGTCAGAGATTGCCGGACATACCGAGAAGTCGTCCAATGTCGTTATAATCAATCTTATGCAAGAGGACGATCCTATGCAGGAGGCTTTACATACAGATATGTTTGAAGCCATATCAGAGTATAGCAACATACGTATTGCTTCTTCACCTGACGAGGTGAAAGGCTACTTGAAATTCATAAAAGATGAAGTAATCAATGCTCGCAAAAACGATCCTACATTAGCACCTACTCACTTCTTTATCAATATATTTGACTTCCAACGCGGCAGAATGTTCGACGGTACGGGTTCGCGAGGAGATTTTCAGTCCGAGTGTGCCCAACTATTGGAATACATACTTCGTAACGGACCTATGGTAGGTGTGTTCACTATTTTGCAAGTGGATAACTTGACTAATCTCAATCGCTTGTGTTATAGTGCACAAAACCTCTTCTGCCATCGTATAGCAATGCAAATGTCCGAGCAGGATTCAGACAAGACAGTGGGTAGCGCGGCAGCCAATAAGTTGTTGGTATTCAATCGCCCAGCCACCAAGTATAGAGGACTCTATTATAACAATATAACCAATAGAACAACCAAATTCAAACCTTATCGTTATGACCCCATCGGTAATCACTGACAGCCACTCCCTCCACGACTATCGCGGGCAGATAGCGCATGCCATAGACGAACTTAAAGTCCAACTGCGGAAAACAGAACGAGCCATCGACAAAGTGGCTGAAACATGGAAAGACGATAATTTCCGTGAGTTCCAACAGAATTTCAATCAAGACAAGGAGCAGATACTGCCTCTTTGTAACGTCTTGGATAATTACCAATACAACTTGCTCTATGAGTTGGTTTGTAGTTATGGCAGAACAAGGAGTATATCTACGCGATGTCAATTCGCTATGCGAACTGAATAACCACCTGCAATTCGCAGCCGAAGCAATGGCTAACATTGAAGATAATGTGAGCGGATACATCAATGGCGTTAAGGACGTGTTGGAGCACCAACTGTCTATACTTCGTGAGCGTTTGGAGAAAGCACAAGAGCAGTTGAGTAGGGCAGAGGATGCACTATCACGTTGTGAGGCTTCACAGCATTATGACGACGAAAGCGGAACATATATACCTTCGTGCAGTTGGGAAGAAAGAGAAGTGCGTGCGGCAAGACAAGAGGTTGAGCGTTGCCAAAGACAATATGACGAAGGCAAGCGAATTGTAGATGAGTGCGAACGCGAGATAAGCGATTATAATACTATCGGAGGTTTGGCTATTCCGCCCGGAGGACACCACTTGATTCTTAATATGGTCCAGTCGCAAACCGTAAGAGCAACCGAGCAACTGCGGGAATACATAGGCGATGCCAACGAAGTGCTGAAACAAGATGTGGGAGGAAACGGTAATAGCGTTGAACAGATAACCAACGAGAACATACAGGTAGACGACATTCC
>CAMVHW010000055.1 GCA_947167395.1 uncultured Bacteroidales bacterium | reverse complement strand
TGCTTTAAGCAACTCATTATGACGAATATATTGTTTAACACGGCGAAGCATTCTTATCTGACTTCTATCAAACCATTAGAAATGGCATATATGGTTAGACCGGCAGTGGAGTGGATATTCAGTTTCTTTGTAATGTTCTTCCTATGTGACATCACCGTATGTGGCGAAATGAATAGTTTCTCTGCTATCTCTTTATTGCTCAGTCCGTTGACTACCTGTATGAGTACATCTTTTTCTCTCTCGCTCAACTCGTCTTCCACATTGCTGTTGCCTATAAAAGGCAGGTTCTTCTTGTTGTGCTGCATTGCAGGTGTCAGTATGTCGTCTTCCACACCGCAGTGGAGAGCCATCTCCTCTTCCACCTCGTCTATCTCGTGAAGAGCGGTAAAGAGCATACTATCAACTTGTTGAGGGTAGTATTTGATAATCAAGTCTTTCAACTCTTTCAGTTTGTTAGCCATGTGTTCATCGTCTGACTCGTGGAGATAGAGTGCTTGTTGGTCTTCGTGCTCTATATGAGTGCGAATCTCATCCACATAATCATCGTAGAACTTCACTATCAGTGTCTGTATTCGCTCGTCTTTGGTTTGCGGTGTGGTGATAGCGTGCAGAAGGTGCTGACGGATACGCGGTAACTGAAAATCAAGGAAATACGTATGAGCACTATGTATGTATTTGAGCAGGGTGGGAAGGTGTATGTCGTCGCCCCATAGGAGAGGTTGAGTATGGGGTTCGGTTGTGGAGCGGGTATGTGAAATGGCGTAGTTGATTACTGCCAAAAAAGTGTAGGTGTCAATGTCGTTGGCTTGGCACACTTCGTCAATTGTTTTTTCTCCTACGCCGAGTGGTAACCCAAATCGATTGACAATCTGCAAGGCTGCCCGCTCATCGCGTATGAGGCAATACATTTTGTCGGTTGATGTGTACATTGTAGTTGAGAGTTGAAAGAAGTTTTAGAGTTATATAGTTTTATAGTTTCATTGTGAGTGTTATACGCTGACGGGGAATATCTATATCTGTTATCTTTACTCTTACTTGTTCGTGCAGGCGTACCACCTCGTTGGGATTGCTAATCCGTCGGTTGGACATTTGCGATATATGTATCAATCCGTCTTTATGAACACCGATGTCCACAAAAGCACCGAAGGACGCTATGTTGGTTATTATGCCGGGCAGTTCCATTCCTACTTTGAGGTCGTCTATCGTATGCACGTTCTCGTCAAAATGAAACACTTGGCGTTGCTCGCGCGGATCGCGACTCGGCTTCTCCAACTCGTGCATTATATCCAAGAGAGTGGGCATACCCACTTCGTCGCTTATATATTTGTCAAGGTCTATCTGCCTACGTAAGTCAGAGCGTGTCATCAAGTCCTCAATACTGCAATGAAAATCCTTTGCCATACGCTCAACCAGTTCGTAGCGTTCGGGGTGAACGGCTGAATTGTCCAAAGGATTAGCGGAATTGGTGATACGCAGGAATCCCGATGCCTGTTCAAAGGTCTTGGCACCCAATTTAGGCACTTTCTTTAACTCTTGTCTGCTATGGAAACTGCCGTTCTCGCCGCGGTATTTGACTATCTGTTGTGCCAGAGCCGGTCCCACGCCGGAAATATATGTCAGCAGATACGGACTGGCTGTATTGACATCCACTCCAACATAATTGACTACGGACTCAACTGTCTGTTGCAGTGCATTCTTCAGCATAGTCTGATCCACATCGTGTTGGTATTGCCCCACGCCTATCGACTTAGGGTCAATCTTAACCAATTCGGCAAGCGGATCCATTAGTCGTCGTCCTATGGAAACGGCACCGCGAACGGTAACGTCTTCGTCGGGGAATTCCTGTCTGCCAATATCGCTGGCACTATATACGGAAGCACCGTTCTCACTGACTACGAACACTGCCGGTTCTTGTTGGTCGCCTAATGTAAGACGCACAAACTCTTCGCACTCACGGCTTGCCGTACCGTTACCGATGGCTATAGCCTCTATCCGATAGTCTTTGACATACTTAACTATCTTGTCTGCACTGTCTTTCATACGTATATAGACCACATCGTGAGCCAATAGGTCGCCGTTCTCGTTCAGAATTGCCAACTTACAGCCGGTTCTGTATCCGGGGTCGAGTGCCAATATGCGTTTCTGTCCTAACGGGGCATCCAACAGGAGTTGTTTCAAGTTGCTTGCAAACACGCGTATAGACTCTTCGTCTGCCTTCTGTTTGGACGAAGCGGCAAACTCATTGGCGATAGACGAGCGAATAAGACGCTTGTAACTGTCTTCAATGGCTATACCCACTTGTTCGGAACGAGTATTATTACTTTTTATGTATATACGGCGTATCTTATCTATGCTCTTTTGCTCGTCTGCTGCTATGGTTGTGCTGATAAAACCTTCTTTCTCGGCACGACGAATAGCAAGTAGTCTATGTGCGGGAATACTATGCAAAGGCTCATTAAGGGAGAAGTAGTCGCGGTATTGTTGTGCTTCAGGTGTGTCGGCTTTGCCTTTGACTGGCTTGGTGGTCATAGCGGCTGTATAGGTAAACTCGCGTCTTACCGCTTGTCTGACTCTCTCGTCCAAGGAAACCACTTCGGCTATTATGTCTCTTGCTCCTTGCAGTTGTTCGTCCGAGGCTTTGAGAGAGCCTGATTGTTGGAGCAGTATGTCGTTAGCCAGCGGTTCCAGTCCCTTCTCGCGGGCTATGTCGGCACGTGTCTTCTTGTGTGGCTTGTAGGGGAGATACAGGTCTTCCAACTCGTTGTTGTCCCAAGTGGAAGCAATGCGCTCTTTGAGTTGTTCGGTCAGTTTGCCTTGACCTTCAATGGTATTGAGAATAGTCTGTTTGCGGTCGGCAATATCTTTCAGACGATTATACCAATCGTTTATTTCGGCTATTTGCACTTCGTTCAGTCCGCCCGTTTTCTCTTTGCGATAACGAGCAATAAACGGTATGGTAGCCTTCTCGTCAAGCAGTGTAAGGGTTGCAGCCGTTTGACGAGCAGGTATGTTGAGTTGTCGGCTTATAAGTGAACTGAAATCCATAAAACTTATTTTTGATGAATACTGATTGACCCTATTCCTTTCAGCGTTTCGTCGTTTTCGCCCGTCTGTTCCTCTTGACGTTTCTTCTCATCGTCCATCCATAGGGTCAGACGTTCTAATACGTGAGGATAAATCTTGTCGAAGAACTGCGGATGGTCGGTGTACCACACCAAGGTGGAGTCAAACTGCGCACGTGTGAGGTTGTGCTGTGCCAATACTCTGTCGTAGGTCAGACTGACCACGCTGTCGTGCTCACGCTCATAACCTGCTGCATAGATAACGCCTTCTGCCTTATGTAGATCGACCAACACATCCTCCAATTCGTGAGGAGATAATATACCCTCGGGACGGCAGCCTGTAAGCATAATGACCAACATTGCCGCCACCGTTATTGACGAATATATAAACTTGTTCCTCATAGTGACTTATCCCTTGTTCTTGACTTATTATTATCCATGTTTTGGCTTGGTTTGCAGCGACTGCTCCAAATCTTTTCTATACCAAATCAGTATCACAATCACAGCCACCGTAATGCAAGAGTCGGCTATGTTGAACACAGGACGGAAAAAAACGCATTCACCCGCACTATCGGTTATAAGTGGGAAATAGAGCATATCAACCACTTTGCCGAAGAAGAAGGGAGCATAACCGAACAATTTACCATAGAATAAACAATCAATGATATTTCCCGTTGCGCCTGCCGTTACCATCGCTATGGCTATAAGGTAACCTAATCGAGTCTTTGCCGACTGTAACAGACGGGTAATGTAGTAGATAAGAACACCTACCGCACCTATCCTGAATAGGGTTAGGAATAATTTGTTGAACCACTCAATACCGAATGCCATACCGTCATTCTCTACATAACACAGGTAGAAGAAAGGAAGAATCTTATGACACTCGCCTATCTCGTAATTATAAGCAATATAAAGTTTGAGTGCCTGATCAAGCACTAATGCCAACACTATGAGCGTCGTTATGAACAACCCTCTATGGCTGTTGACCCACCGTGAAACTCTTGTCATAAACCAAATGCACGTTTTATATCTTCCACCCTGTCTAATCTCTCCCAAGTAAACAGATTAACCTTGCGTTCTATGTCGTTGCCGTCTTCGTCGATAAAATGCTTAACCACCGTTTCAGGTTTGCGCCCCATGTGTCCGTAGCGAGCCGTTTCTTCGTATATGGGGTTCTTCAATTCCAAGTCGCGTATAATACCTGCCGGAGTAAGGTCAAACAGGGTGTTTATCTTGTCGGCAATCGCTTGGTCAGACACGATACCGGTACCGTAAGTGTTAACAAATATACTTATCGGGCGTGCCACGCCAATGGCGTAACTGACCTGTACCAACATCTCTCGTGCCACACCTGCCGCCACCATATTCTTGGCTATCCAGCGAGTGGCGTATGCAGCCGAGCGATCCACCTTCGAGGGGTCTTTGCCGGAGAAGGCACCGCCGCCGTGTGCACCTCTACCGCCGTAGGTATCCACTATAATCTTCCTTCCCGTCAGACCCGTATCGCCGTGAGGACCGCCGATGACGAACTGCCCCGTAGGATTGACAAGAAGGATAAAATCGTCTTTCAACAACTCGGCATAGCGTTTATCTCTCTTGGCAACCATAGGCAGAAGCACGCGACGTATGTCTTCGCGTATCTGCTCTTGGCTTATATTCTCGTCGTGTTGGGTGGAAACAACAATAGTGTGAATACGTTTAGGCTCGTTCTTTTCGTTATACTCTATCGTAACTTGACTCTTGGCATCGGGTCGGAGATAAGTCATCTCTTTGCCTTCTTTGCGTATGCGGGCAAGTGTATATACCAAGGTGTGAGCCATGTCTAATGTGATAGGCATATAATTGTCCGTTTCACAGGTGGCATAACCAAACATCATACCTTGGTCGCCTGCTCCCTGCTCGCCTATGTTCTCCGTGCCTTGACCGTCCACACCGCGTGCTATGTCTGCACTCTGCTCGTGCAAAGCGGTCAATATACCGCAACTCTCTGCCTCAAACTTATATTCGGAACGAGTATAACCGATTTTGGAGATGGTCTGACGCGCAATACGCTGAACATCCACATATCGTTTGGACGTTACTTCGCCTGCAATAATAACCTGACCTGTGGTTACCAAGGTTTCGCAAGCAACGTGTGCGTCTTTGTCCTGCGCAAGAAAATTATCAACTATGGCATCGCTAATCTGATCTGCCACCTTATCAGGATGACCTTCCGATACCGATTCGGAAGTAAATAAGTAGTCTTTCTTCATATCTCGTCTTTCATCAAAACGCGGCAAAAGTAACTTTTTTTGAATACATAGAAAATTTTTTTTTGTCAATCATTATAAATACCATACTTTTGCCGCAAAACAAAAACATATATTGATGAAAAACTTTGTAGAAGAACTCCGCTGGCGTGGTATGCTTCAAGACATAATGCCCGGAACGGAAGAACAATTACTGAAAGAAACAACAACGGCATACGTAGGCATAGACCCTACTGCAGACAGTCTTCATATAGGTCACTTGTGCGGCATAATGATGCTTCGACACCTGCAACAATGCGGTCATAAACCCATAGCCCTTCTCGGCGGCGCAACAGGTATGATAGGTGACCCGAGCGGCAAATCAGCCGAACGTAATCTCCTTACCGAAGAAACACTCAGACATAATGTGGCTTGCATAAAAAAGCAGTTGGAGCATTTCCTTGATTTCAATTCCGACGCTCCCAATGCAGCCGAGTTGGTCAATAACTACGACTGGATGAAGGACTATACCTTCCTCGACTTTGCACGTAATATAGGTAAACTCATTACAGTCAATTATATGATGGCAAAGGACTCGGTTAAGAAGCGTTTCAACGGCGAGTACTCACAAGGTATGTCCTTTACCGAATTTACTTACCAACTTCTTCAAGGTTACGACTTCGTTTATCTTAACACTCACAAGAACTGCCTCCTGCAAATGGGCGGCAGCGACCAATGGGGTAACATAACAACGGGTACCGAACTCATTAAGAAAATGACCGGCAAAGAAGCCTACGCTCTGACCTGTCCGCTCATTACCAAAGCCGACGGCACTAAATTCGGCAAAACGGAAAGCGGTAATATATGGCTTGACCCCAATTATACTTCTCCTTATCGTTTCTACCAGTTCTGGCTTAATGTGTCCGACGAAGATGCCGAGAGATACATTAAAATTTTTACCTCTCTTTCTCGTGAGGAAATAGAGGCTTTGATTAGCGAACACAAGTCAGCACCGCATCTCCGTCTGCTGCAAAAACGCCTCGCCAAAGAGGTTACTATTCTCGTTCATTCCGAGCAAGAGTACGAAAAAGCAGTCAAAGCAACCGAAATCCTGTTTGGTAATTCAACCAAAGAGGCTTTGCAGGAATTGGACGAGCAAACTTTCCTTCAAGTCTTCGATGGCGTGGAGCGTTATGAAATACCTATGAAGGATTTGGAACAGGGTGTCGCTCCGTTGGATTTATTGGCTGAACGCACCAATATATTCCCATCCAAAGGTGAGGCACGTAAGATGATTCAAGCCAATGGTTTGAGCCTTAATAAGCAAAAACTGCAAGACCCTCAAACGCCGCTTGGCAAAGAACATTTACTGAACGGCAAATACCTTCTGTTCCAAAAAGGGAAGAAGAATTACTATCTCGTTATTGCAAAATAAATAAGAATATATTCATCTTTTAATTCAATCATTTATGGCTAAAGTTTATCAAGCAAATGAAATCAAGAACATCGCCTTGATGGGTGGCAGTGGTTCCGGTAAGACTACTCTTATGGAATCTATGCTTTTTGAGAGCGGTGTTATTAAGAGACGCGGTACTGTGGAGGCTCAATCTACCGTATGCGACTATTTCCCCGTAGAGAAAGAATATGGTTATTCGGTATTCTCGACAGTATGTAACCTTGAGTTCGGCGGTAAGAAACTGAACATCATCGATTGTGCCGGTTCCGACGACTTCTGCGGTGGTACGGTTACAGCACTCCACGTGGTTGATACTGCTGTTATTACCCTTACTTGCAACGGTGGTGTTGAGGTTGGTACGCAAAACAACTTCCGTCTTGCCGAAGAGGCAAAGAAACCTATCGTGTTCGTAGTTAATAAATGCGACCACGAGAATGCTAATTTTGACCGTGCAATAGAAGGCTTGAAAGAGAACTTTGGCAATAAGGTTGTGTTGGTTCAATATCCCGTTAATGCCGGTGGTGGCTTCAATAGCGTTATTGACGTACTCAAAGGCAAGATGCTCGTTTGGAAAGCCGAAGGCGGTGCTCCCGAAATGAAAGACATACCTGCCGAGGAACAAGGTAAGGTAGAAGAACTGCTCGGTCAACTCCATGAGATGGCAGCCGAAGCCGATGAGGCACTGATGGAGAAATTCTTTGAAGAAGGCACATTGAGCGAAGAGGAGACAATTCGCGGTCTGAAAGCCGTGTTTGCAGATGGCAGTTTCTATCCTGTTCTCTGCGCTTGCGGAGTTAAGGATATGGGTGCTCGTCGTCTGATGGAGTTCCTCGGTGATATGGCTCCGTCGGTTGCAGACGCTCCCAAACCTCATACTACAGACGGCAAAGAAGTTACGCCCGATGCTGCTGCGGCTACCTCTATGTTCATCTTCAAGACCTCTGTTGAACCGCATATAGGTGAGGTTAACTACTTCAAGGTAATGCAAGGTACAGTACATAGTGCCGATGACTTGCAGAATATGGATCGCGGCTCCAAAGAGCGTATATCCCAACTCTATAGCGTTGCAGGTTCTATACGTGTTCCCGTTGACGAAGTGGCTGCCGGCGATATTGCGGCCTCCGTTAAACGCAAAGACACGCGCACCGGCAATACACTTAATGCCAAG
>CAMVHW010000054.1 GCA_947167395.1 uncultured Bacteroidales bacterium | reverse complement strand
CTTTGGTTATTTGCGGAGCACCGTATTTCTTGTCAATCACTACATTGCGTCCTTTAGGACCAAGGGTTACTTTTACTGCGTTAGCCAGTTGGTCAACGCCACGTTTCAAAGCCTCACGGGCTTCTACGTTATATGAAATTTCTTTTGCCATAGTATTTTAAGTTTTTTTAAGGGGTTAAGGGGGACTAGTTTTTCATAGTTTTACTATTATTCCTAATATTTTTTACTCCATCACTGCGAGTACGTCTGATTGGCGCATGATGAGCAGTTTGTCGCCTTCTATTTCTATTTCTGTGCCGGCGTACTTGCCATAGAGCACCTGGTCGCCTGCTTTGAGCACCATCTGCTCATCTTTCGTTCCGTTACCAACGGCTATTACTTCACCTTTCAAAGGTTTCTCTTTTGCATTGTCGGGGATGATGATACCCGCTTTGGTTGTTGTTTCGGCAGCGACGGGGCGCACCAGCACGCGGTCTGCCAAAGGTTTGATGTTTGCCATAATAGTTTAGTTTTATTGTTTGTTTTTAATCTTTTGTTCCATTTACTTCAAATCGGTTCTATGACTACTTATGTTTTTCATCAAGAGTATATTCTATGACCGATTATAGTATCATTTGTTCTTTATATACTCCAAATATACTGTTTCAAACTCTGTGCCAAACCAATTGCAAAGCCTCATAAAAATCAGTACACTGCCATTTTGGCAGTTGCTTTACTCCGAATTTATTACAAATGTTTGTGTAATTATAAAAAGCACAGTACTTATTGCCGCAAATAATGATAATGAGTATGTTTTACAGAAATTGTTTACAATATCTGCGTTTATGGCGTAATCGTGAAGATAGGAAGCCATTGATATTACGTGGTGCTCGTCAGGTTGGTAAAACGACAGTAGTAAATGAGTTTGCAAAAGATTTTGAACAATATGTTTATTTGAATCTCGAAAAAGAGGAAGATAAACGACTGTTTAATAATGAAATAGATATAGAGCGTACTCTGCAAGCCATTTCATATACGAAGCGTATTCAAATCAGCGGCTCAACGTTAATTTTCATAGATGAGATACAGAATTCGTCAATAGCAGTTCAATCGTTGAGATATTTATACGAGGAACATCCCAAATTATGCGTAATAGCAGCAGGTTCATTATTGGAGAGTTATGCCGGACGAAATTTTTCTTTTCCGGTTGGCAGAGTTGAGTATTATGCTATGCGACCATGTACCTTTTATGAGTATCTTTCTGCAATAGGTGAGGAGGCTGATAAGCAAGCCATATTAGAGCAGAAAGGTCATCTCATACATAATCGATTGATGCATCATTTTCAAATGTTTACGCTATTAGGCGGTATGCCCGAAGTCATAAAAAGGTATATAGATACAGGTAATTTGCGATCGACCGAATCGGTATATCGGTCTTTATTAACTGCTTATCAAGACGATGTGGAAAAATATGCACAGAATAAATCGCAAATACCTGTTATACGACATATATTGCAATATGGTTGGTCGCAAGCAGGAGAAGTAATCACATACGAACGTTTTGCCGGCACTAAGTACAAGTCACGAGAAGTAGGTGAAGCATTTCTGACATTGCAAAAATCAATGCTATTGGAAACAGTATATCCTTCCCCTTCTGTTGCTCTTTATGAAAGCAAAATAATTCCGATTGAAGTTAAATCATGTGTCAATGCGCGTTTGAAGTCTTTACAGCAATTTATGGCACTCTCTCAATATGACATTGCTGTGCGTATATGGAGCAAACCTTTTGAAGTCAATGATATAGTTAATCCGCTTAACGGAAAAGTATATAGGCTGCTGAATATACCTTTTTATATGGTGGGTATGTTGGACGAACTGTTAAATATATATATATGATATATCGTGCAAATAGGTCTGTATCAATTAACAATGTGCCAGATGTAGCAAATAATAGAGAAAAAATATACTAAAAAAGACGAATTTTTTGTTGAAACGGAAAAACAAAGTATTTTTGCGCGTTTTTTGGTCGAAAGAAAACCAAATATGAGATAAATTAACTTGCCGTGAGGCATAAAAATAAAGACAGATTATGAAACGTACATTCCAACCCAGCCAACGTAAACGTCGCAACAAACACGGTTTCCGTGAGAGAATGGCTACTGCCAACGGACGTAGAGTATTAGCAGCCCGCCGTGCACACGGTCGTAAGAAACTGACTGTTGCCGACGAAGGTCGTCACAAACATTAAATCTCAATACCGCCTGCGGGAAATCCATAGGGACCGCTTACCGGTACAATAACTGAAAGTAGTAGGGAAGCAGAGCGGTCTGCTCTCCCTTCTTTGTTTATTCAGACTGCCAATTTACCTTTTATATACTCAAAGGGTACGCAGTCGTCCTGAATACAACCCCGGCAAAAAGATAATCAAAAAAGAAGAATTATGCAAACAACAAGACAACAAAAAATAGAACGCCTGATACAGAAAGACCTGAGCGACATCTTCTTACGCTATGCTCGCGAGTTGAGCGGAACGCTCATCTCCGTCAGCGAGGTACGTATCAGTCCCGATCTCTCCATAGCCCATATATATGTAAGTATATTCCCCTCGGATAGAGAAAAAGACGTTATCGAACGTATCAACAACGACACACCTAAATTAAGGGGTGAATTAGGTCGTTTGGAGCGTCACCAACTGCGTATCATACCCGAACTGCATTTCCATTTGGACGAGACTCTCGACAAGATGGAACGCATAGACCAACTGCTACGTCAATAAAAGCAGCCACCATCACAACGGAAAAAGCAATGAAATACATTAACGAATAAGAAAGGAGTAAAAACAATGAGCAATCTTGAACCCAAAGAAGTGTTTGCCATCTTTGAGCAAATAGCCCGAGTACCTCGTCCCAGTAAGCACGAAGAGAAGATTTCGGCTTGGTTGGCAGACTTTGCCAAGCAGCATAACATCGACTATATGGTTGATGAGGCTATGAACGTCATTATGCGCGTACCTGCCACTGCCAGCTACGAAGACAAACCGTGTATCATACTTCAAGCGCACATGGATATGGTTTGCGAGAAAAACAGCGATGTCAATCACGACTTTATGCAAGACCCCATACAGACCTATGTAGATGGCGATTGGCTTAAAGCACGTGGCACCACTCTCGGTGGTGACGACGGCATAGGTGTGGCTATGGCTCTGGCAGCCATCACCTCGCCCACACTCAAACATCCTGCTATGGAGTGCCTTTTCACCGTCGATGAGGAAACAGGACTGACAGGTGCCAACAAACTTAAAGACGGTTGCTTAACAGGCAAACAACTTATCAATCTTGACTCGGAAGACGACGGACAGATTTTCATAGGCTGCGCCGGAGGAATTGACACACTTGCCAAGATGCACTATACCGCCGTTAAGGCTGAACGCAAAGACCTCTTCCCGCTGCGTATCTCCGACAAAGGATTGATGGGCGGGCACTCAGGAGATGACATCAACAAAGGTCGTGGCAATGCCAATCAGATTATCGTTCGTTTCCTCTTTGAGGCAATGCACACTGACGGCTTTATGCTGGCTGCCATCAACGGCGGCAACCTGCGCAACGCCATAGCCAGAGAGGCAGAGGCTGTGTTTACTGTGGCTGAAAAAGAGAAAGAGAATCTGCGTGTTCGTTTCAACGAGTATGTGGCAACCATAGAGAGTGAGTTGGGCGATATAGAGAAAGATATTCAACTCAATATGGAAAGCACCGATATGCCTCAGTCGTTTATCCCTACCGATAAGGCAACACGTCTCATTCAAGCCCTCTATGCTTGTCCTCACGGCGTGGTGGCTATGTCGAAGGATATGCCCGGATTGGTGGAAACATCCACTAACCTTGCTTCCGTAAAGATGAAAGACGGATATGTGGAAATCAATACCAGCCAACGCTCGTCGGTGGAAAGCAAGAAACATGATATTAAGAATAAGGTAGAGTGTGCCTTGGCTCTTGCTTGCGACGAAGTAACACACGGTGACGGATACCCGGGATGGAAACCCAATATACATTCGCCGCTTATGGAAGTTACCAAAAAAGCCTACCAAGACCTCTTTAACGAAGAACCCAAGATATTGGCTATCCACGCCGGCTTGGAGTGTGGCTTATTCTTGGAGAAATACCCATACCTTGATATGGTTAGTATAGGTCCGCAAATGATAGGTGTTCACTCTCCGCAAGAACGCCTGAGTATATCTTCCACCGGTCGTTGCTGGCAATGGCTCTGCAAAACCATTGAAAGTCTGTAATTTGCCTCTTGTTCGGTGATTAAAGAGTATCTTCCTTATTATAAGAGAAACCTCAAGGTCGCGCTCCCAATTATGCTTACGCATGTGGGAGCGACCCTTGTTGGTATTATCGATATGATGATGGTGGGACATTACTCCACCACCGACTTCGCTGCCGTCTCCTTTGCCAACGCCATCTTCTTCACTTTTATGGTCTTTGCTATGGGGGCTTTGATGGGACTTACTCCGTTGGTGGGTAATAAGGTAGGGTATAAACAAACGGTTGAAGACGACAAAAAAAAGCAGGTGGATGAGCAGATAGCCCACCTCTTCCGTGCCGGACTGCTCTTTACTCTCATACTCACTATAATCACACTTCTTGTCCTTGGGGCTTTCTATCCTTTCTTGGACCGTTTCGGACAAGACGAAGCAGTAGTGGAGGCGGCAAAGACGTATTACCTGCTGATAGTTGTATCTATCATACCCTTTATGTTTTTCTCCATAGAAAAACAGTTCCTTGAAGGTTTGGGTAACACCACTGTGGCTATGTTCGTGTCAATAGGAATGAACCTGCTGAACATTCTTCTTAACTATATCTTCATTTTCGGTCATTTGGGTATTCCTGCAATGGGTGCTACGGGTGCCGGCATAGCCACGCTCATCTCCCGCTCGCTTATGCCGTTCCTCTTCCTTGCCGCCTTGCTATGGCGTAAGGAATGGCGGCAATACCTTACCGACAGGTCCTCGCTCTCGCTGCTGGCACCGATGAAGAAACTATGGAAAGTAGGTCTGCCTATCGGTATGCAGACTTTTTTGGAAACCATTGCTTTCACCATTTCGTCTATCGTTGTAGGCTGGATTAGCAAAGAGACACTGGCTGCTCACCAGATTGCCATTCAAATCAGCGACATCACTTTTATGCTCGCTATCGGCATAGGCTCTGCCACCACGATCCGCGTTTCTCACCAGATGGGTAAGAACGACCTCCACGCTGCCCGTATGGCAAGCAACGCAAGCATACACCTCGTGCTGCTGGTAAATACCTTCGGTGCTTTACTGATGATAAGCCTAAGACACTATATTCCATATATCTTCACCAATGACCAACAAGTGGTTGACATAGCAGCCAATCTCATACTCTGTGCAGGACTGTTCCAATACGCCGACGGTATGCAGTGTGTGGGAGCAGCAATGCTAAGAGGCATAACCGATGTCAAACGACCTATGGTTTATGCTTTCGTTTCATATATCATTATCGCTCTGCCTGTCGGTCTTTTCTCAATGTATATCCTAAACTTGGGAGCAGTAGGTATGTGGGTAGGATTTATAGTCGGACTGAGTGCTGCCGCCACCTTCTTCCACGTACGTTTCAGAAGAAAAATGAATCTTTTGGAAAGAAAAATGACGGGAACTATTGTATAGATGACTATACCATAGTACTTTTGCCGCCCTTAAAGGGGATATTTTGGCTTTGACAGCAAGCAGAATAGGTGCGTAAGCATATCGGATATGAACACCGTCCGTGATAGGGTTCAACCAATTTAACTGGCAACTACAATGTAGCTCTCGCTGCCTGATCGAAGTACAGTAGATCGCTTTAATTCCACACAAGGTGCGGAATCGAGACGTCTCTCCAAGCCGAGTCTTGAGGCTGAATGGATATAGAGGCGCAGCAATATCAAGACCGGTCAGCATAGTGCTGCGATACGCTGACCTGACATAAGCAGATAAGGCAATAGTTGGTGGCTCGGGTCTTGCTGTTGCACGAAAAACTAAACCGAGATAAGTATGTAGAAAGCGCATTGATTCCTTGTTTGGACGCGGGTTCGAGTCCCGCTATCTCCACTCGTTCTAACACATAGCAAGATTGAGATCTTGCTATTATTTTGTAAATCTATACTATTTATATGCAAAAAATTCGCAACATTGCTATCATCGCACACGTCGATCACGGAAAAACAACCTTAGTGGACAAAATGCTATATACCGCCAAAGTCGTTGAGAAATCACGACAAGAAGGCGTTGAAGATAAAGAACTCATACTTGACAATAACGACCTTGAAAGAGAAAGAGGCATTACCATCCTTGCCAAGAACGTCAGCATAGAATACAAAGGCTATAAAATCAATATCATTGACACTCCGGGGCACGCCGACTTTGGCGGTGAGGTGGAAAGAGTGCTCAATATGGCTGACGGTGTGCTGCTGCTCGTTGATGCTTTTGAGGGACCTATGCCCCAAACACGATTCGTGCTGCAAAAAGCACTCCAAATGAACCTCAAACCCATTGTGGTCATCAATAAGGTGGATAAACTTAACTGCCGCCCCGACGAAGTGCAAGAAGCAGTGTTCGACCTTATGGTCAATCTTGATGCCACCGAGGCCCAACTCGATTTCCAAACTATATACGGCAGTGCTAAAAACGGCTGGATGTCAACCGACTATCGCAAGCCTACTCAAGACCTGACAGCCCTTATGGATGCTATCATCGAATACATCCCCGCTCCCGAATACATTGAGGGTACTCCCCAAATGCTTATTACCTCTTTGGACTACAACCCTTACGTCGGACGTATAGCCGTCGGACGCGTTCATCGTGGTACGCTCAAGGACGGACAAATGGTTACGCTTGCCAAGAAAGACGGTAGCCGTATAAAAACCAAAATCAAAGAACTGCACACTTTCTCCGGTATGGGACACGTCAAGACTGACGAAGTAAAGTCGGGAGATATATGTGCATTGATAGGTATAGAAGGCTTTGAAATAGGCGACACTATTTGCGATATGGAGAACCCCGAACCGTTGCAACCGATTGCCATTGACGAACCTACTATGTCTATGGTCTTCACCATTAACGACTCACCTTTCTTCGGTCAGGATGGCAAATACGTAACCTCACGACATATACACGACCGTCTGATGAAAGAGTTGGAGAAGAACCTTGCTCTGCGTGTCGAACCCAGTCAGAACGACTCATCGTGGCTCGTATTCGGACGCGGTGTGCTGCATCTCAGCGTCCTGATTGAGACTATGCGACGCGAAGGATATGAACTGCAAGTGGGACAACCGCAAGTTATCATAAAACAGATAGACGGAGTTAAGTGCGAACCTGTGGAGCAACTCACTGTCAACACCCCTGAAGAGTGTTCGGGTAAGATTATAGAGTTTGTTACCGTTCATAAAGGCGAAATGACCAAAATGGAATTGGTTAACGACCGTGTGCAACTCGAATTCACCATCCCCTCACGAGGAATACTCGGTATGCGTACCTACGTGATGAACGTTTCGGCAGGTGAGGCTATTATGGCGCACCGATTCCTTGAATATCAACCCTATAAAGGCGATATGCCCGTGCGTATCAATGGCAGTCTGATTGCTATGGAGGCAGGTCAGGCATCTGCTTATGCCTTAGACAAACTGCAAGACCGAGGACGATTCTTCATCGACCCGGGAGAACAGGTATATGCAGGTCAGGTGGTTGGTGAGAACGCTAAGGAAGGAGATATAGTAATCAATGTCGTTAAGGCTAAGAACCTGACCAATATGCGTTCCAAATCGGCAGACGACAAAGCCGTTTTGCCACCTGCCATCAAGTTCTCTTTGGAGGAGGCTTTGGAATACATCAAGGTGGATGAGTACGTGGAGGTTACGCCTCACGCTATGCGTATACGCAAGATTATTCTTGACGAGTTGGAGCGTAAGCGTGCCAATAGATAGTTTATCAAACAT
>CAMVHW010000053.1 GCA_947167395.1 uncultured Bacteroidales bacterium | reverse complement strand
ATAGTCAACCGACACGTTGACCGTGCCGCTCCCTTGGGAACGGGGCAATATAAAGTTGGCGGCAACTACGCAGCCTCCTTCCGCGCTACCGAAGCAGCACACGCTATGGGGTTCGACTGCCTCTTCACCGACAGCAAGACACACCACTACATAGACGAGTGCAGCGCAGCCAACTTCATAGGCATAAAAATGTCTGAACAAGTAGGAAAAAAGACCGATGACAAAAACGCTAAAACCGTCATAGAATATATCACACCGCGTTCCACTGCCATTCTGCCATCCATCACCAACGATAGTCTGATGACACTTGCACACGAAAAGGGATACAAAATCACACGCCGACACATACTCATAGAGGAACTGAGTGAAATGAAAGAAGCCGCAGCCTGCGGTACAGCCTGCGTCATCAGCCCTATTGACAAAGTTTATGACCCCGATTTAGACAAGACATATCATATCACCGACGAACCCGGACCTATACTCACCGACCTCTATAAAAGCCTGCAAGACATACAATACGGCAGAGCAGAAGACAAGCACAACTGGTGCGAGATTGTATGAAAACGAAAAGTTGGTGTCGAAGTGGTTGGCTGATAGTATGACAAAACAAAGAAACAATGTAAAACAACAATAATAATAACAACTTAAAAATCAAAACACTATGTTTAAGAATCACCCTAAGGGACTTATTCCTGCAGCGTTAGCCAATATGGGCGAGCGTTTTGGTTATTACATTATGAACGCAGTTCTGCTGCTGTTCCTCGTTAGTAAATTCGGACTATCCGATGGTACTGCAGGACTCATCTATTCCGTCTTCTACTTCGGAATATACGTCCTTAGCCTTGTAGGTGGTATAATAGCCGACCGCACACAAAACTACAACAAGACAATCCAATGGGGACTTATTATTATGTCGCTTGGATACGTATGTCTGTCTATTCCTTTGTTCTCCGAAGACCTCAACACAGGTAGCGACTGGTGGAGCATACTGATCTTCACTTGTGTGGCTTTAGTTATGATTGCCTTTGGTAATGGTCTTTTCAAGGGTAATCTGCAAGCCATTGTCGGTAAGATGTACGATGAGTTTGAAGCAGAAGCCGCAAAAGAAGGACCGGAAGCACTCAAAATAGCGCAAGATAAACGTGATTCAGGCTTCCAAATCTTTTACGTATTCATCAATATCGGTGGCTTGATTGCTCCTTTCGTTGCTCCTTTCCTCAGACAGTGGTGGCTCAATAAACATTTCTTCAACTACAATTCGGATATGGCTTCTTTGGCTCACCAATACCTCGCTGACGGACAACTGACCCAAAAATTCCAAGAAACAATGCAACTCGCAGTGCAAGAAGGGTATAACTTTACCGATTATGTAACCTTCTCACAAGACTATATAACAGTGTTCAATACAGGTATTCATTATTCGTTTATCGCTTCTGTGGCAGCAATGCTTATCTCCCTTTGCGTATTCCTTGCAACCAAGCATATATTCCCGCAACCTGCCAAGAAAGAGGCTACACAAGTGGTTGAATACACAAAAGAAGAAAGAGAAGCAATGGCAACTGAAATCAAACAACGTATGGCTGCACTCTTTGCAGTACTCGGTATCGCCATATTCTTCTGGCTCTCATTCCACCAAAACGGACAATCACTCTCAGTCTTCGCACGCGACTTTATCGTTACTGACAATATAGCACCTGAAATCTGGCAAGCACTCAATCCGTTCTTCGTCATCGTACTTACTCCTATCGTTATGTGGCTGTTCGGAACTTTGGCAAGAAATGGCAAAGCCATATCTACACCAAGAAAAATAGCCATCGGTATGGCCATTGCCGGCTGTGCATATCTCTTCCTTATGATTATTTCCATAATGAACAACTATCCTTCCGGAACCGAATTCCGTGCTATGGACGCAGAGCAAATGGCTACTGCCGGCTTGGCTAAATCAGGTCCGTGGGTACTTATAGTTACCTACCTTTTCCTCACCATTGCCGAACTCTTTATTTCTCCTCTCGGTCTTTCGTTCGTTAGTAAAGTGGCTCCGCGTCACATGGTTGGCCTATGTCAAGGTCTATGGCTGGGAGCAACTGCTATCGGTAATCTCTTTATTTGGGTCGGACCGGTGATGTATAATGCTTGGCCTATTCAATACTGTTGGGCTGTGTTCTTGGGAGTTTGCTTGGTTAGCATGAGTGTTATGCTCGGTATGGTTAAATGGCTTGAAAAAGTGGCTGTATAAACTATGAAAGACCTGTTTAATTCTATCGAACAATACATAGAGCAACAAGAGCAGCGTATTGCTGCTCTTGAAGCTCGACTACTCGCTGCCGAACAACAAGCCGCAACTGCCAACACCACTATTCTCGCTCTCACACAACGACTGAACGCTCAACAAACCAAAATAAACGAATTGGAAAGCAGACCAATCGCCACCGCTATTGAGCAGACTGACGAACCCGAAGTGGAAGTGGAACTCATAGTGGATGACAGCAAAGAAGAAACAGAGGAAACACCCGCTATAGAAGAAGTAACGGCCACAACTGCGGTTGAGGAAATAAAAGAAGAACCCGCTGACGAAGAAAGTGCCGAAAACAGTACGGAAGAAACGAAGGTTGAGGAAACAAAAGAAGAAACAATAGAAGAACCTAAGGTTGAACACAAAACAGAAGAAAAATCTCAACCTCAACGCCCCCAACAGACCTCGCTCTTCGGTGCTCCTGTTTCCGACATACGTCAAGCCATATCCATTGGTGACCGCTTCCTCTTCCAACGCGAACTGTTCAGCGGCAACGGCGAACAAATGCAGAAAATGTTAGACCGACTCAATGCCTGCAAAGGTATGGACGAGGCTATGCAGTTGGTGGGTCAAATGGCTTGGGACAAAGAGAGTAGCACTTACGAGTTGTTTATGAATGTTCTCCGCAGACGCTTCTAACAACTATGCTCTACCTCGTTCCCACACCCGTCGGCAACCTCGAAGACATCACACTTCGCGCACTACGTGTATTGCGCGAAGTGTCGCTTATTCTTGCAGAAGACACACGCACTTCCTCCGTCCTGCTCAAACACTATGACATACATACGCCACTCAAAAGCCACCATAAGTTCAACGAACACGAAACGGCTGACCTTATGGCGGACAGAGCCAAAGACGAAGATATAGCCCTCATCAGCGATGCCGGCACACCCGGTATCAGCGACCCGGGATTTATGCTCGTCAGAGCCTGCGTGGAAAAAGGAGTGGAAGTACAATGCCTGCCCGGAGCGACAGCCTTCGTACCGGCATTAGTGAATAGTGGATTACCATGCGACAGATTCTACTTCGAAGGCTTCCTGCCACAAAAAAAAGGCAGACTGACCCGACTGCAACATATTGCACAACAAGAACATACCACCATCATCTACGAGTCGCCATTCCGGTTGGTGAAAACACTGGAACAACTGTCCCAACACTTGGGAGAAGAACGACGTGCCTCAGTCAGCCGTGAGATAAGCAAACTGCACGAAGACACACAACGAGGAACACTATCGGAACTCATCTCACACTTCCGACAATACCCTCCAAAAGGTGAAATAGTCATCATCGTAGAAGGCAAAAACGAATAAGTAATAAGTGATAAAGAAAAACGAGCGGACTAATCGTCCACTCGTTTTTGATAATGATACTTGGAGAAATCATTACCCTTGCTATCGTCCACATCGTCATCTCTCTTCCGAAAATGGAAATTCAACTTAATCTTTCCCTCTCCGTTTCGCCACCATAATAGCAACAGCCAACCGAACAACATCCCGCCCAAGTGAGCAAAATGAGCCACATTATCCCCTGCTATATGAGAGAAACCCTCCAATAACTCAATGGCTGCATATATAATCACCATCACACGCGCACGAATAGGTATGGGGACAAACATTATGTACATCGGCACATCTGGGAACAACCAACCAAAGGCAAACAATATACCGAACACTGCTCCACTGGCTCCTATCGTAACCATCTGCGAGGCATAACTCATAACGTACATCTCGTTATATGAAGCCAACATACTATGTACCTGTATTGCCCATACGCACTCCTGCACAACAGCCGCTCCTATACCGCATACTATGTAATAAGTCAAAAAACGCTTACTCCCCCACTCACGCTCCAATACGGGACCGAACATAAGCAAGGCAAACATATTAAAAAAGATATGACGGAAATTAGCGTGCATAAACATATATGTCAGCGGCTGCCATATATGAAACTGACCGCCCGTTACATAATGCAAGCCAAAAAGAGAAACAAGCGACACTCCATATCGCTGCAACGCTGTATCCAACAGCCAAATCACAAAATTAGCCAACAGCAGTTTCTTGGTTATATCAGGTAGATTATTCATAGCATATTCTTTTCGTCAAATAGCGTGCCAAAAATACACTTTTTTATATCAAAACTGCCCACACCTTACAAAAATCTATAAAATACAGATTTTAAGTAAAAAAAAGTCATTTTTAATGAAAAACATTTGCACATACTGAAAATGAGTGTATTTTTGCCCACGAAACAAAACAAAAGGAGTAATCCTAAATAAATTAAACGTTTAATTATTTATTTTTCTATTTCATTATGAATAAAGGCGAACTTGTTGCTGCCGTTGCTGCTAAAGCCAACTTGACAAAAGTTGCTGCCGCTGCCGCAGTTGATGCTGCTATGGACGCAGTTGTTGAATCACTCAAAAAAGGTGAAAGTGTTCAATTGATAGGTTTTGGTACCTTCGCAGTTGCTCAACGCGCTGCTCGTAAGGGCGTTAACCCCGCTAACGGACAAGCCATCGACATCCCCGCTAAAAACGTTGTTAAATTCAAAGCCGGCGCAAAAATGGCTCTTTAATAACTTTTTTATTCATCAACTTAAAGCGTGGAAATAGACTTCCACGCTTTTTTGTTACTTTTATGTTTCCTGTATGCCAACAATAAACTACATTTGCCCGATTTTTTATAAAAAAAACACATTATGCTTAATATAATTTTATGCGGAGCACCGGGTAGCGGAAAAGGTACTCAATCAGAACTGTTAGTTAAGAAATATGGTCTTCACCACCTCTCAACAGGAGAGATGTTGAGAAACGAAATCAAATCGGGAAGCGAACTGGGCAAAGAAATAGATGCCATCATCTCCAAAGGCGAACTCGTACCCGACCATAAGATGATTCATATCATAGCCAACTACTTCGACACTATGCCCGAAGACAGCAAAGGCGTTATCCTTGACGGCTTCCCACGAACCGTAGAACAGGCTGAAGCACTCACACTCCTGCTCGAAAGAAAACACCTCAAAGCCGTTATGATTGAACTCTACGTCAGCGAAGACGAAGTTATCAAAAGACTGCTCGAAAGAGGTAAAACAAGCGGAAGAGCAGACGACAACTACGTTACAATAAAGAAAAGAATACAAATCTACCACGATGTTACAGAACCCGTCAGCGAATACTACGTCAAACTGCATAACTACTTCCTTATCAACGGCAACTACTCTGTGGAAAACACCTTCGCACAGATTGAGAAGATTCTCCCCTTAGCTCATAAATAACCCACTATGGCAAATGGCAATTTCATAGACTACGTAAAACTCTATTGCCGTTCAGGCAAAGGCGGTGCCGGCTGTATGCACCTCCACCGCGCCAAGTACCTGCCAAAGGGCGGTCCCGACGGAGGAGACGGAGGCAGAGGAGGACATATAATACTGAAAGCCAATAGCAACCTTTGGACACTGCTGCACCTCAAATACCAAAAACACATCATCGCCACCGATGGAGGCAAAGGCGGTGATAGTCGCTCTTTTGGCAAACAAGGCGAAGACCGCATAATAGAAGTGCCCTGCGGCACGGTAGTCTATGACGGCGATACAGGCGAATACCTGTGCGAAGTGAAGAACAACGGCGATACCATAACCTTGCTCAAAGGCGGACGAGGAGGATTGGGCAACTGGCACTTCCGCTCTGCCACCAACCAAGCACCACGATATGCACAACCGGGTGAACCGGCTCAGGAAAGAAACATCATTCTCCAACTCAAAGTGCTTGCCGACGTGGGACTTGTCGGATTTCCCAATGCCGGCAAATCAACTCTGTTGAGTGTTGTCAGTGCCGCCAAGCCTGAAATAGCCGACTACCCCTTCACCACACTCACACCACAACTCGGTATCGTTTCCTATCGCGACGACCGCTCGTTCTGTATGGCTGACATTCCCGGTATTATAGAAGGAGCAGCGGAAGGCAAAGGATTAGGACTACGCTTCCTACGACATATCGAACGCAATGCCGTTCTCCTCTTTATGGTTCCCTCAACTACGGAAGATATTGAAAAAGAATACAACATCCTGCTCGCCGAATTGGAGAAATACAACCCCGTCCTATTAGAGAAATCAAGACTGCTCGCCATCTCCAAAGCAGACCTTCTCAATGAAGACGAACGCAAAGACATAGAGAAACACAAAGCCGAATTGGAAAACAAACTCCATATTCCCGTTCTCCTTATTTCAGGTGTCAGCGGAGAAGGTATATCCGAATTGAAAGACGCTCTCTGGCAAGAACTGCAAAAAGAACAAAATCAGGTTATTGAAATCTCTCACCTGCCCATAGAAGTAACCCCTGTTGAGCGAAACGAAGAGATAGAAGACGAGGAAGAACCAACCGAAACAATCTACCTCAACGAAGTGGAAGAAGAATGGGATCTGAATAAATATAAAGGTATAGGTTGGGACGAATAGACGTAATGCACTATATAACAGGTTAATACTCTGTAATCATATCCTTAATCGTCAAAGCAGTCATCGTTTCCACCACACTGACGGCACGAACGGCTATACAAGCATCGTGCCGTCCTTTATATATCCTCGTCAATGTGGCAGCCGGCTTAAACAAACATCGAAACCTCAAAGGCGTACCGTCACTCATACCGCCTACTATACCTCCTGTCATCACTTCCTCATCAAGCGGCGAGCGACTCCTACCCTCACTATCTATGTACAAATCCGACCCTCGCAAGCCTAAGTTATCAAATCCATAACCATACTCAAAGCCGTGACAACCGTTGATACTAAGCATCGCAAAAGCAAGATGAGAAGACAGTTTGTCTGCAATCGGCTCACCCACCCCAAGCGGCATACCCTTCACCTCACACTCCACCACTCCGCCTATCGAGTCCCCGCTCTGCTGAACTGCCCGCAATAAGTCATCAAACTTATTCTTATCCGTCTCTTCTCCTACTGCCACTAATCGCGCACTTATCTCTATACCCTGCTTTTGCAAAAGTTGCTTGGCTATACCTCCCGCCACCACTCTTGCCGCCGTCTCTCGCGCACTCGCCCTGCCGCCACCACGATAATCACGTATGCCGTATTTCTTCTCATACACATAGTCGGCATGACCGGGACGAAATGTAGTTTTCAGTATATCATAATCTTGGCTACGTACGTCTGTATTGCGAATAAGAAAAGCAATCGGCGTACCTAATGCCACAAGTTTGCCATCCTGACATACCACCCCGCTCAACCATTCCACCTCATCCATCTCGCTCATTGCACGAGGCGACACCCCCTTCATACCGACACCCGAACGCCTCCCCAACATCTCCGTAATTAAGTCCAAGTATATCTCGGTCTTTGCCGGCACACCTTCTATAACACCGCCTATTGCCCTTCCATGCGACTCACCAAATGAGGTGAAGGCAAAATGACTGCCAAATGTGTTCATCTAAAAAAACAATTAGTTATCTTTGTCGTTTATGCCACAAAGATAGACAAATAGCAACTCATACAAGTCTGTTGATAAAGAAAAAATGCATTTTTTTCAAAAAAAATGTGCAAAACATTTTGTCAGTACAAAAATACACCATACTTTTGCACCCGCTTTTGAGAACGAAAGCGTGTTCTAAAAGGTATTTAAGCCTCTTATGCGATGATAGCTCAGTTGGTAGAGCACGACCTTGCCAAGGTCGGGGTCGCGAGTTCGAGT
>CAMVHW010000052.1 GCA_947167395.1 uncultured Bacteroidales bacterium | reverse complement strand
AATTGATATAGGCACGGTCGATGGCAAGTATATCACCCGAACTGAGTTTGCTTGGTATAAGCCACTTTTTTTCCACCTTTCTTCTTTCCCGTTTTAGGATTACGACCTGCGCCTTTGAAAATGAGATTGGAGAATAAGGAAATAGTAGAGGAGTCGAGTATATGCAATTGTTCCATCCATGTGAATGATTTGCCGTTTCGGCTGTCCGAAAAAAGTTGTACCTTTGCCCACGATTTACGATGATTTTGTTTTGCGACTACAAAGTAAATCAAAAGGGCTGAGTCTGCAAAGACTCAGCCCCATTTTTTTACACTCCAAAAAAAGTTTTATCGGACAGTAATAATTTTAATTTGCTATTTGCAAACAAACAAACTGCCATTTTGGCAGTTTGTAGGTGTCAAATACTATTTGGCACAACCTTTGTCTTTATATAAGCGCAATCGCATAGGTTGCACAAACCTAACAATAACAAACGAAAATTTAATTAAGAAAGGATACAACTATGAGTAAAATTATTGGAATCGACTTAGGTACTACCAACAGTTGCGTGGCTGTTATGGAAGGTAACGAACCTATAGTAATCGCTAATTCAGAAGGCAAACGCACCACCCCGTCTGTTATAGGTTTTGTGGACGGCGGCGAAAGAAAAGTGGGTGACCCTGCCAAACGTCAGGCTATCACTAACCCCACCAAGACCGTTTATTCTATCAAGCGTTTTATGGGTGAGACCTATGACCGCCTCACATCCGAAGTTAATCGTGTGGCATACAAAGTGGTCAAAGGCGACAACAACACTCCGCGTGTCGACATCGATGGACGTCTTTACACTCCGCAAGAGATTTCGGCAATCATCCTCCAGAAGATGAAGAAGACAGCCGAGGACTATCTCGGACAGGAAGTAACGGAAGCAGTCATCACCGTTCCTGCATACTTCAATGACTCTCAACGTCAAGCCACCAAGGAGGCTGGTGAGATTGCCGGTCTGAACGTAAGACGTATAGTGAACGAACCTACGGCAGCAGCACTCGCCTATGGTCTGGACAAGGCTAACAAAGATATGAAGATTGTTGTGTTCGACTGCGGTGGCGGTACTCACGATGTCAGCGTACTCGAACTCGGTGACGGCGTATTTGAAGTAAAAGCCACCGATGGCGATACACACCTTGGCGGTGATGACTTCGACCAACGTATTATCGAATGGCTCGTACAAGAGTTTAAGAACGAGAACGGCGGTGCCGACCTGACAAAAGACCCGATGGCTATGCAACGTCTGAAAGAGGCAGCAGAGAAAGCTAAAATAGAACTTTCCAACACTACCTCCACCGAAATCAATCTGCCGTACATAATGCCAGTTAACGGTGTACCCGCTCACTTGGTTAAGACACTCACACGTGCTAAGTTTGAACAACTCATCGACGACCTTATCCAACGTACTATCGCTCCTTGCCGTACCGCTCTCCAAAACGCCGGTTTGTCAACCTCCGACATAGACGAGATTATACTCGTAGGTGGTTCAACACGTATTCCTGCCATTCAAGACGCAGTACAGAAGTTCTTCGGCAAAGCTCCGTCCAAAGGTGTCAATCCTGACGAATAGGTGCTGCAATCCAAGGCGGCGTATTGACAGGTGAAGTTAAAGACGTGCTACTGCTCGACGTAACTCCTCTGAGCCTCGGTATAGAAACAATGGGTGGAGTGATGACCAAGATGATTGAAGCCAACACCACTATCCCGACCAAGAAAACCGAAATCTTCTCAACCGCCGTTGATAACCAACCATCTGTGGAAATCAAGGTATTGCAAGGCGAACGCCCGATGGCTGCACAGAACAAACAAATAGGTATCTTCCACCTCGATGGTATTATGCCGGCACGCCGTGGCGAACCGCAGATTGAAGTAACCTTCGATATCGATGCCAACGGAATCCTCAATGTTACGGCTAAGGACAAAGCAACAGGCAAAGAGCAAAAAATCCGTATCGAGGCTTCCAGCGGCTTGAGCGAAGAAGAAATCAAACGTATGAAAGCCGAAGCAGAAGCCAATGCTGAAGCCGACAAACGCGAGAAAGAACGTATCGACAAACTCAATAAAGCCGATGCCACTATCTTCCAAACCGAAAAGCAGTTGCAAGAGTTGGGTGACAAGATACCCGCAGATAAGAAAGCACCTATCGAAGAAGCTCTCAAGAAACTGAAAGAGGCTTACGAGAAGAAGGACGCTGACCAATGCGAACAATGCGGCAACGAACTGATGACTGCCTTCCAAGCCGCTTCGGCAGAGATGTATAACGCTGCCAACGGACAACAAGGCGGAGCACAACAAAATCCGTTCAACGGTGCCAACGGTCCTTTCGGCGGACAAAGCGGACCTTTCGGAGGTCAAAACAACAACGGCAACAGCAATGACAAAGGTGCTGAAGACGTGGACTTCGAAGAAGTAAAATAAAATGAAAAGTGATGACGTAAAGAGATAAAGACATTAACTAACGTCACTTGCTGTAATAAAGAAATGCTGTATGACAAACTAAGAGGTCAGACAGCATTTCTCTTTTATATTCCTTTAATAAGGTAGTGTTTAGGCAAATTTTTTTATGGCATTAACGTCATTTTTTCAAAAAAATGTGCATTTTATTTTTGTGAATAAAAAATACACCATACTTTTGCCGCGCTTTTAGCGATTCACAAAAAGGAGAGATGGGTGAGTGGCTGAAACCAACAGTTTGCTAAACTGTCGTACGGGTAACTGTACCGGGGGTTCGAATCCCCCTTTCTCCGCAAAAAGCGATTTGTTTTATTGAGGAACCTCAATCAAAATAAGTCGCTTTTTCTTTTTTGCCCTATTTTAGGTATTGGACAGAATAAGGTATAGAGATACTTTTGTAGTGTTTTTCAGTAGAATTGAACTATGACTAATATCTCAAAGCGTGTTATGCTGTCTATGACACTCATAATGAGTGTATTATCAGTTTATTCGCAAAGCGATTCGATTAAGGTGTCGCGTGATGAATTGCAATCGCTGATTTCTCGTATAGAACGCTTGGAGCAGCAGCAACAAACCCAAGCACAAACTCAAACTATACCCACTAATAGTGAGAATACTTCTCCTCGTCTGACCATTGGCGGTTATGGTGAAGCAACTGCCAAGTATTGTTTCTATTCCAATAACTATCTTCGTTATGGCAAGAACCCTGCCAAGTTCAAGAACGACCGCTTTGGTGAGGTTGACCTGCCTCACTTCGTTCTCTATCTCGGTTACGACTTCGGTAAGGGGTGGAGTATGAATACGGAGATTGAGTTTGAGCATGGAGGTACCGAGTCCGCTATTGAGATAGAGGAAGAAGAAGGCGGTGAGTATGAGAGCGAGATCGAGCGTGGTGGCGAAGTGGCATTGGAGCAATTCTGGTTGCAGAAGAAGTTCAATCAGTATGCAATCATTCGTGCCGGTATGCAGGTGCTGCCCGTTGGCGGACTGAACGCTCATCACGAATCGACTGAATACTTTGGTGTCTATCGTCCCGAAGGCGAATATACCATCTTGCCTTCCACTTGGCACGAGGTGGCTCTCTCTTTCTTGGGACAAACGAGGTTTGGTTTGCACTATCAGGTTATGTTGGTTCCCGGATTGGACTCCGACCGCTTCAATCATAAGAACTGGGTAAAGACCGGTGCAGGCAGCCCGTATGAGTTCAAACTGGCTAATGTATGGGCAGGTGTGGCTCGCTTGGACTATACCGGCATACAGGGGCTGCGGCTGTCGCTGTCAGGCTATTGCGGCTCATCGTTCCGCAATACTTTGAGTATGAGTAATGTGGAGATAGACTTGAGTGAATATAAGAACGTGAAAGGTATTGTAAGTATAGGTGCTTTCGACTTTGCGTACAAAGGTCATAACACTATCGTTCGTGGTAATTTCACTTATGGTCATCTCTCTGACGCTGCTGCTATCACTAAATACAACCTCCTTATGCGTAAGGGCAGTGTGAGTAAGCGTCAGTGGGTAGCCTCCGACGTGTTGGCGGCAGGCGTGGAAGTAGGATATGACTTCTTCAGTTTGAGCAATAACCTGAGTGGCAAGAATCAGAAGTTCTATGTCTTTGGGCGTTATGACTACTATGACTCTATGTTCCGCTACGACGGCAAGCCTACCGATGTGTATGCTTGGTGTGGTCGTCATAGGGCTGCCGTAGGTATCAACTATTATCCTATCCCTCAGATTGGCGTTAAGGCGGAGTATGCTTATTCCGTTCTTAAAGATGGTATCTTATTGGACGGCACTAAGGGCAAACTCTATAATGACGAGCCGCAAGTGTCGGTAGGAATAGTCTTTGCCGGTTTTTTTCAACATTAACCACAATAAAAAAATAAACACAAATGAAAAAGATTTTTAATTTTGCTCTTATCGCCGCTATCTGCGGTATTGGTTTTGCAAGTTGCGAAACCAAGAACGGTGAACAGACAGTTACCTCCGACAAGGAGAACGAGTTGAAGAAAGTGGTGGCTCCTTATATAAACAATACAGTTATTGCTACTTACAGTGCTATGGCTGACGAGGGTATTGTGCTGTATGATAAGGTGCAAGCCATTCAGAAGGCTATTGAAGAACAGAAGGACTATGCTGACCTTATGCAAGAAGCGGGCGAGAGTTGGCGTCGTATGCGCCACCACTGGGAGCAGAGTGAGGCTTTCCTCTATGGTCCTGCCGACAAACACTATATCGACCCGCATATCGACTCGTGGCCATTGGATATCAACAAGATGAACGCTTATCTTGCCAGCCCTGAGATTATGAAGATGATTGAAGAAGAAGGTGGTGATTTTGTTCGTTCCACATTCTCCTACGCTCTGCTCGGTTTCCACGCTGCCGAGTTCTTCCTCTTCGAAGCAGGTGAGTATCACAAAACTAATCTCACTCACGCTCAAGCAGTTTATCTGACCGCTATCGTCGAAGACCTTATGCAACAGGCTATCTTGCTTGAAGACTGCTGGGCAGGAGGTGTAAGCAAAGAAAAAGATGCATACATAACCGACGAAGAAGGCGAGTCGCTCAGCCACGGTGAGAACTACGGCGAGTACTTCCTCAATCTGACATACCCCGAATGGAAAACTTATCAGGCAGTGGCTGAACAAATCGTTACGGGCTGCGTGGATATAGCAGGTGAAGTGGCTGACCTCAAAATGGGTAAACCCTATCGTTCAGCAAGCCTTGAAGACCAAGAATATATTGAGTCGCCTTATAGTTATACATCCACTATTGACTTCCAAGACAATATCATCTCTATTCGCAACGCTTACTGCGGTGCCAAACAAGGCGATGCTTGTATTGCCGACTATGTAAAGGCAAGAGACAGCAAACTGAACGACAAGGTGGTGGCTGCTATCAATCAGTCAATCGAGTTAATCGCTAAAATACAAAACTTCGAGACCAATGCCAAGGGGGATGCTGCCGTTAAGGCCGCTATCGACCAAGTGAAAGAACTGGAAGACCTGCTCGATGGCGAAGTTATGCCTTTGTTGGCTAAATAAAATAACACTGATAAGATAGTCATTCAAATACCAATTTTAATACCAAATAATTATGAAGAAAAGTTTGTTTATAATGGCAATGGCAACTCTTGCTTTGGTAGGCTGCAATACTGACAAGCCTCAGCAAGAGGTTGAAGTTACCGACAAGCCCGATTGGTACTACACCGGTGGCAAGAAGGGTACAACCCTCAATCAGACCACTAATACCTTTCGCCAAGCCACTCCCGCTATTGACGAAGCCGGAGTCGGTGTGGAGTTCTCCGAAGGCGATAACATAGTGGAAAAAGATTTCATTACCACTACCGCCGGTCGTCAAGCCGGTTTGGGACCTGTCTATGTTCGTGCTTCCTGCCAACACTGCCACCCCAACTATTCACACGGTACGTCAGTGCCCGAAGGTAAATACGATGCTCTACACCAAGGTAACGGAACACTGCTCGTTCTCTATGACAAGCAGACCAATGCCTATGTCAGTTGGGTGGCTGGTATGCCTCAACTCTTTGGCGTAGAACCCTTTAAGGCTCCTATTGACCCCAATCAGATTACCGTAACATGGAAGACCGTTACCGATGAACATGGCAATAAGTTTGCAGATGGCGAGTCGTACGAACTGCGCTACCCCGATGTCAATATACCTTCATCGGCTATCTATTCGGCTCAATCGCAGTTCCGTGACGCTCTTACCAAACTCTCGAAGAAAGAGAGCGGATTCGACATCAATAAGGATATGGCATTGCTGGACGGTGGTTTTGAAGTTAGTCTTGAAAACACCATTGGCATTTATGGTACAGGTCTGTTGGACGCTATTCCTGATGCAGACATTGAGGCTCAATATGCCAAAGAGGCAAAAGATGGTAAACTCAAGAACGGTCTTAATCCCGCATTCTGGGACGGTTCGGGTATGCCCGTTGCCACTGCCTATTATGGCTCATCTGCCGCTAATCCGACCACTAAATGGGGACCTAAACGTTTCACCTATGCACTCACCCGTGGTCCTATTTTGGACGCTGCAGGTGCCAACGCTATTTGGAACATAACTAACGTAACCCGTAGCGACCGTCGCTACCACTACCTTGACCTTGACGGTCGTGTCTATGCCACTTGTGCGTCTATTGACCCAGAAGTACAAGCAGGCTTTGCTGATTATATCAAACAGATTGACCCCGATAAGGAACATTCCGAATGGTGGTCGGACGATATGCAAAGCAATATCTATAACTATCTGACCAGTAAGACACTGCCTGCCGAGATGACCGATGCCGACTATACCGCCGTTATGGTATGGCACCGTGGCTTGGCTGTTCCTGCCGCTCGTGACGTGGATAGTAAACAAGTGCTGCGCGGCAAAGAGATGTTCTCGAAGATAGGTTGCGACTACTGCCACCGCCCAAGTTGGCAAACAGGTAGCGATGAACTGCGTGACCCCAATAACTTCGCTTTCACTGCCGCTATGCCGCGCTACCAAAACCAAACGATATGGCCATATACCGATATGGTGCAACATAAACTGCATATGGTCAATGATATACGTACAGGTTGGTGTCGCACCACTCCTCTATGGGGACGCGGTCTGCATAAGAAAGCAACCGGTGATCTGTACGAGGCTCGCCTCCACGACACACGAGCACGTAACGTCATCGAAGCCATTATGTGGCACGGATATAGCCAAGAAAGTGACGCTTACTATACCACGCAGCAGTTCTATAATCTTCCAAAAGAAGACCGTGATGCCATTGTGGCATTTATTAACGCAATCTAACTACCATTAAATGAATAGATACCTCAAAGCCATCGCCTTTTCGCTGATGGGTATAATAGTGGTGCTGCTTATCGCTGCCACTATCTGCGAAAAACTGATAAACACAGAGTTTGCAATCAAGTATTTCTATACTGCCCCTTGGACAATCGCCCTATGGATGGCGGCTGTGGTGAGCGGCTTGGCGTATCTGTTTACTCGAAAAATGTACAGGCAGGTAATCACCTGCCTGCTGCATTTCTCCTTTGTCGTTATCCTCGGCGGGGCTATGATAACCCACCTCTTTGGCAAACAGGAGAACCTCCACCTCCGTTTGAACGGCGAACCGCAAACCGTTATGCAGTCGGACCTCAATGCCTCGCTCATTGATTTTCACCTTGACTATTACCCGGGTACGCAAGCACCGATGGATTATGTTAGTGAGATTTGTCTGATCGATACCAAGAAAAACGAAGCAGACCCTAATCGAACAATCACCGGCAAAGTGTCAATGAATAATATCTTCTCATATCGTCATTATCGTTTCTATCAGTCCTTCTATGATAGCGATGCACAAGGCATCACGCTGACAGTCAGTTATGACCCATGGGGCATTGGTGTTACCTACCTCGGCTATGCCTTGTTGCGCTTCTCTATGTTGGCTTTCTTCTTCCAACGACGCACTCATTTCCGTAGTTTGCTTCGTTCGCCCTTGCTGAAGACTATTATCGTTGCTCTCTGTCTTTTGCCATTGAAAGGATATGCC
>CAMVHW010000051.1 GCA_947167395.1 uncultured Bacteroidales bacterium | reverse complement strand
GTGCCTGCTACGGCATACGCAAAGAAGACGGAACATACATAGCCGGTCAGAAAAACACCAACTATACCGGTCAAGGAGTGGAATATATGATATTGGGCATAGCCTTGCAAGCAGGCGAACGCTTCCAACTATGCGATAGTTGCAATAATTATGCAGCATGGGTTGAACCCTTGGACGGAGCAAGCACTATGTGCATAAGCAAGGACGACAACTACTATACCGCCACCGAGACCGCCAACTACGACATCTACTTGAAGATGCTTGACTTCGGCAATAACGTGGTTTTCATCGGTTCGGACAAATGTTCGCAGCATAGTGCCGTACCCTCACAAAGCACCGATGTGCTGATGCAAGGCTTCTACTACAATTCATACGAAGTGAACGACACTGCCAACAATGGAACCAATCTTTACGGCGACACCAAGTGGCGCACATTGCTCAAACAGAGCAGCGAGATTGGCGCATACATTGACGGCGTTTGGTTGCCGCCTTCGGGTCTGTCGTCGGGTACGGGTTACCACCCGCGTCAATACTCCAATCAGAACTCCGACTGGGGTACACGTGCCGAGTTGGAAACACTCATCAAGTCGTTCCATAACTCAGGAACCAAAGTGATAGCCGATATTGTGGCGAACCATACGGAAGCGATGGCAAGTTGGTGCGACTTTGCACAACAGAACTTCGGCGAATACGGTGTGTTCCAACCCGACGGCTCGTGGATATGCTCCAACGATGAGATGAACGAAGCATGGACGAAGTATGACTCGCTTGCCAACGAATGTTGGGGCTCAGCATCCGGTGCCAACGACGACGGATTGTATGTAACGTGGGAAAACGGCTCACCTGTTTATCACCACGATGGCGGTCGCTACGATGCGGCACGCGACTGGTCGCATAGCGAAGTGAAAGTGCAAGAAATGTTCAAAGCCTACTTGCAATGGATGAAGAACGTTATCGGTTACGATGGCTGGCGATATGACAAAGGAGATGGCTACCACAACTGGCACATGGATAACTACAACCGTGCGTCCAATCCCGATATAGCCTTTATGGAACTATGGGCAGGTAATGCAGAGATAGAGCAAGGCATACGCGATGCCAATATGAACGTGATGGCACTGGACTTCCAAACCGTTTATTCAGCCATCAACCCGATTGCAGGGTGGAACTTCGTAGGACGAGGAAGCGGTCTGATGGGAAATGACTATTGGAAGAAATATGCCGTAACATGGGTGGATAGTCATGATAAGTTTATGCGTCCCGACAATAACGACGAGTTTGCCGGTCGCGGCAACTCAATGACTCCTGCGCTGAAAGGTCGTCTACTATGCGCTAATGCACTCATACTCTCTATGCCGGGTATCCCCTGCATCTTCTATCCTCACTGGTATCAGTATAAGGACTACTTGAAAGACATGATTCGCGCTCGCAAACTGGCAGGTGTGCACAACGAGAGTACCGTAGAGCATGAGTATTTTGACGAAGGCGGCAAAGGGTATCAAGCCACTATTGTGGGCAAGAACGGATTCCTTATTCTCTGTCTTGGTACTAAAACAGGCGGTTCGTTTGATGGCTACACCAAGATAGCCAGCAACTACAGCACCTATGAAGGACATAATGAGAGTTATGAGATGTGGGTACAATGGAACAACGATGTGGCTCCCGGTATAATAGCAACGGCGGATGCCACATTTGAGAACCTCGAAAAAGGTATCAAAGTGGGCGTGAAGGCAGTTGGCGGCAGTTGCGACAAACCGACAATCTACTACACCACCGACGGCAGCGAACCTACCACCTCTTCCAAGGTCTATACCGACTCACTGACCTTTAAGCAAACAACGACACTCAAAGTAATTGCAGTATGCGGTACGGCGCAGTCCAAAGTACAGACTTATACTTATACCTATCGTGAACCGCTGCAACGCGGCATACAAGTGCATTTCGATAAACCCGAAGAGTGGGAGAAAGTGTATTTCTACGCTTGGATACCCGGTGTGGACGCAGAAGGCAATCCTACTTCGGAGAACATTATGGGTGCCTATCCCGGACAACGTATCTATCAAGATGCCAAAGGTTGGTACACATTGGAGTTTGATGCGTCGTTAGACTCAGTTAATTTCTGTATCTCTTCCGGCGATGACTGCGGCAAACTCAACGTCCGATCCAACGACCTCGTAACAGACTATGACGTTTATTACGGTTGGGAAGCCAACTATGAGAAAGAGGATAAATACGAGAAACTGATTGAGACTCCCGAGGAGGACTTGCATCCTGATTTTGACCTGATTATCAGCCCTGAGTCAGAAACGTTCCGCAACCAAACAGAAGGCGTTACCGTAACGATGAACATCATCGGCAAGGAGGGTGCGCAAATCTATTATTCAACCGACGGCAGCGATCCTCGTAACTGCGCCGAACCGGCAATGAACACTCTCACGCTCACCTTTAATCAGACAACTACTCTGCGTGCTTACGCTTACGACGTGTCAACTCTCACCAGCACCAAAGAATACACCTATACTTACACCTACAAGGCTCCGC
Source organism: uncultured Bacteroidales bacterium (assembly GCA_947167395.1). GTDB lineage: Bacteria > Bacteroidota > Bacteroidia > Bacteroidales > Paludibacteraceae > Colicola. The sequence goes on along the minus strand of CAMVHW010000051.1, from coordinate 5,813 downwards.
AAGACGGTCCCATCACCATCAACTTCGTTAAGCCGCATAACTGGGAAGACCTCTATCTGTACGCCTTCACGCGCGTCAGAAAAGGCAGTCGCGATTTAGACACTCCCTACTCGTTGGTGGACGGCAAAGCAAGAGGCAAACAATCCACGTGGCCCGGTATGAAATGGACTACGATAAGCAATACCATTCAGAGCGATTCAACTTGGTACACTTGGACACTGAACGACGATGTGAAAGAGTTGTATATCATCTTCACCGAGGGTAAGAACAAACCTCAGTCGCAAGACATATACATTGCCGAAAACACCTGCTACGTATGGAATCCTGCCTGCGGACGTGCCGTGATAGACGAGAACTGCGACGGCGTGGCTGAAGGTGTGGAAGATATTGAGAATGACGAGAAAATAGAACTTGACTATAACAGACCTATGTACAACGTACTCGGCATCCCTGTCGGCAAAGGGTACAAGGGTATAGTTATTCAAAACGGCCGGTCGTACCTCGTTCTATAAAATGCTTTTTAGACAATGCAAAGACGTTGCTTAATAATTATTGCCTCTATTTGGCTGACTTTGACTATATCGGCAAAGACTGTTTACCTTGATACGGGCGGTAGCGACTTGTGGAATCAGGGTAATGCCGTGTTCTTTGTTCATTCGTGGGGTAGTGCCGATGACGACCAACTTATGCAGTTGGTCAGTGGAGATATATACCAAGCCACTATTCCTGATGCCAATAAGAACCTGCTCTTTGTGCGTATGCCGGCAGGTAGCACCGCCGTCAACTTTAGTACATTATGGAATCAAACCTACGATCTCACCATAGACAACAACGACCTGTACAGCATAACGGGTTGGGTGAGCAACTCTCCATATAGTACCGGCGAATGGAGTACGTATGACCCATCAGGTACGCAAGGCGGAGGCGACAACACAGGTTCGGACACACCCAAAGATTACTCCAGTGCAGTACCTGACGAATGTGAAGACATTATGCTGCAAGCCTTCTATTGGGGCAGTTACCAGAACGCAGGCTTTGGCGATACACGCTGGACTACACTCCAAGGACAAATAGACGAATTGTCAAAATCGTTCTCGCTGCTGTGGTTACCCCCTTCGTCGGCTTCCAAAGGCGATATGGGATACATTCCTTCGTGCTACAGTTCACAATCCTCCACATCGTGGGGTAAGACTGCCGCTCTCCAATCGCTCATTAACACTTGCCACAACAAAGGAATGAAAGTGGTGGCAGACATAGTGATAAACCATTGTGGCAACGGCGGTAATGCTTGCGACTTCAATGCACTCAACTTCGGTTCGTATGGCTCGTTCAGCCCCAACTCATCGTGGATAGCCGCCAATGACGAGGGTAAGACAAATTACGGCTGTCAGACAGGCAGTAATAATGATGACGGACAAAACGGCAACGATGCCAACTATGCTGCTGCACGAGATTGGGATCACAAGAACACACAAGTGCAAGCTATGTGCCGAGCCTATCTGCAATGGGTCAAAAACAACATTGGTTACGACGGCTTCCGTTTCGACTATGTGGGCGGCTATCACGTAAGCCACATCACCGACTATCTGAACGCGTCCAAACCCTATTTTTCGGTCATTGAGTATTGGAATGGTGACCCTGCTGTTCTCAAACAACGCATTGACGATAGCCAAAAGAGCACACTCGCCTTTGATTTCGCCATCCACTACACCGCCTTTATGGACGGCATTGCCAAGAGCGATTACAACAAACTGCTCAATGCCGGTATGCGAGGAAAAGGATATAGCAAGTACGCTGTTACCTTCATAGATAATCACGACACCTACAACCGTGGCGACAATAACACACCCGATATAACGGGCAGTATGAACGGAGGTTCCATTAACAACGCTTCCGTCATCCTGCAATCAAACGCCTATCTGCTCGCTATGCCCGGAGTACCTTGCGTGTTCTATCCCCATTGGATACGCTATAAGAGCGATATACAAAAAATGATTACCGCTCGTAAGTATGCCGGTATTCACTCAGAGAGTACAGTAACAGAAACGGCAGGCAACGGCTACTATGAAGCCACCGTGCAAGGCAAACGCGGACAAGTCATCCTCTATCTCGGTTCGTCGGCAAACAAAAATGCACCAGACGGATTCTACACTGCCGTCAAAGGTTCCACCTACGCTATGTACTATACAGGTTATCAGACAGCACTGGGCGAGACCGTTGCCACACCTGAATTAGACCCGACACAACCTATGTATAACATTATGGGACAAAAGGTTGACCACACCTACCACGGCATAGTAATACAAAAAGGAAAGAAATACATACAATAGACACTGACATAGATATATGAAATGACACGTAATAGCGATATAGTAACACTTGAAGCCCACCTGTAATCTTCTGAATATATTGAGAAGTTAATTCTCACTATCAGGGGCAGACAAGTGTTGCTTGACCGCGATTTAGCACACCTCTATGGTGTGGAAACCAGACGACTTAATGAGCAAGTACAGCGTAATATAGAGCGATTCCCCGATGACTTTATGTTTCGACTTTCAAATGAGGAGTTCGAAACACTGAAATCACAAAACGCAATTTCAAATACTGAAAATAACTTGATATCGCATTATGCGACATCAAGTTGGGGAGGAATAAGGAAAATGCCCTATGCCTTTACTGAAAACGGCATCGCTATGTTAAGCGGAGTGTTAAGGTCGCCACAAGCAATAAGAACAAACATCCTCATTATGCGAGCATTCACTGCTATGCGCCATTTCATTGGCTCACACGCACAGATGTTCCAACGCTTGGAAACAATAGAGTATAATCAACTTACGCTCAATGCTCAAATAACAAAAAATCAAATTGAAACCGATAGAAAGTTTGAAGACATATTTAGGCGTTTAGACGATGAAAGCGTTACTCCCAAACAGGGCATATTCTTTGACGGACAAGTATTCAATGCCTATCGTTTTATTTCAGACAAAATCAGAGAGGCTAAAAAACGTATAATCATATTTGACAACTACGCCAACGATGAGGTTTTAACGTTAATCGATAAACGCAATACAGGCGTTACTGCAATAATCTACACCAAACATATAGATCGACAATTGCAACTCGACATAAATCGTCATAATAAACAATACCCTAACATAGAAGTGGAAGTTTTTGACCGTACACACGACCGTTTCCTTTGTATAGATGACATCGTTTATCACATTGGTGCCTCATTGAAAGACCTCGGCAAAAAATGGTTCGGTTTTAACAAAATGGAACTGACAACAGATGAACTACTTGCTAAAATTTGATTACAAACACACAATAAATACCATTAACGCTTATGAAAAAGATATTTACACTCTTCGCGATAATGTTCGCAATGATGTCTTTGAATGCAAAGACGCTCTATCTGAAAACTACTGATGCCTGGGAAGAAGGTAACGCCCAAACAGCAGTATGGTACTGGCAAGGCGACGGCACAGGACAATGGTCTGCCGATATGACCAAGATAAACAACCATATATGGAAAGTGGATATAGACGGCACATTCGATCGCGCTATTTTTATGCGCCACGAACAAGGTAAAACCCCTGATTGGAATAGCAATAACTGGGGACAAACCAAGCCAGCCGACGAAGGCGGAGTGGTAGAGTTCGGCAGCAACGATATGTTCATCATTTCTGCACAAGTGCCTAACACCAACCGCTGGGAAGGCAGTTGGTCTGTATATGACTCCAACAACAACGGAAGTGATAACGATGACACCAACGGAGGAAATAGCGGCGATGATAATAGCGGAAATAGTGGTAACACAGGGGGTGATAAAGACTATTTCCTCAAAGGCTATTTCAATGGCAAAAACATAGAAACACCTACTGCTGATGAGCAGTTTGAAAACGGAATGCTGACCATCACCTTTACCGGCAAAGAGCCGGACACCAAAGGATATTTCTTTATCCTTGTATGCGACAAAGGACAAGTCATCGGCGAACAGTATATGGCTTCTCAATACACAGAAGACGGCACTTCCTGCACATTAGTTCCCAACGGTCAAGAGAAATGGGGCATACAGCAAGGTACAGTAACATTCTACCTCTATAAAGACGATGGCGATAGTTATACGCTCTCCATAAAACCCATAGAAGGTCGTCAAACTGTGGATGCCGTAGGGGCAGACGTAGAGGAAGTGAGCAAGAGCAGAAACACTGGTATTCGATATAACCTGTTAGGTACCCCCGTGGACGACAACTACAAAGGCATTGTTATCGTTAACGGAAAGAAAATGCTCGTAAAGTAATATCGTCCAAAAATAAGGTGGTATTGCGATGAAACGTGTATTATTTATTCTAATTACTATTCCTACTTTTTTAATCGGTTGCAGAGATGAAGCACCGGTAAATTCTTCGCGAAGACCAATATCCTCTGTAAGAATTATTAAGTTCAAAAAACCTGCTTATAAAAAATACCTAATTGTCCATAATCCATCAGATAATTTTCCTTTTTATACGCTATTTCCTGCTATGAAATAAACGAGTTTTGGACGCATTTGCAAGAACAAATATCTATCGCTATCAACAACGGTGATTTACAAAAAATATCATAGAAACAGTATATCAAATAATTCTTTTAGTACGAAACATCAATAAGGATAACTCCTCGCATACACAAGAATGAACAATAAATAAGACATAGTTCATAACAGAGTAGAGATTTACTGCTCTAATATAATCAAACTCAAAATATTAACCCCAAACAACTCATTTAGCTTATGAAAAAAATCCTTTCAATGCTAATGGCTTTCTTTTGCACAGCAATGATTTTTGCTGCAACTGAAACCACAGTTTATTATTCTGTTTCTGCTGAAACAGTAGGCAGTTATACTGTCAAACTGAACGTCAATTATGTTGGTGACGGCAATGATTGGGAAACTATCGCAATGACTCTTGATGAAGAGCACACCTATGGCGAAGACCTCCTCTATGTTGCTACCTTCACTGACAAATGGGACGGACTCTGTAATATGCAAATCCAACTCTGGGATGGCGAGACTTGGAAATCACAGGAAGAACCTTTCACATCGTGGACTGCTGTTTCCAATTACAACAACCGAATCTATGTTCACACGGAGAAACAGTTTGTTGACGCTCCTTGGGTTGAAAAAGCAGATCCCGTTATGGAACTTGCAGGCTCTTGGAACAAATGGGAAGATCGTGCAAAAATGACTCTTGCCGAAGACAAACTTACTGCAACTTATACAATGACACTCGAAGTTGGTACATACGAGTTCAAAGTCATCAAAGACGGCAACTGGCTCACCAAGACTAACGAAGGTGCATACGGTCTCCACCGCGAATGGACAGGCGTGGCTGGCGTTACCGACGACGCTAATAACAACCTCGCCATTGTGGCTGACGTAGAAGGCGAATACACCTTCACTTGGACCTTCGCCAACGACTCTATCGGCATCACCTTCCCCGAATACATCGCTCCCGAACCCGTTGACCCGGTTATGCAAATCGCAGGTGCTTGGAACGTAGAAGTCGTTGACGAAGTCGAAGCATGGGTAAAGAACGATATGACACTCGCAGAAGACAAACTCACTGCTACATATACCGTTAATCTCGAAGTTGGTTATTACCAATTCAAGATGGTTAAGGACGGCAAATGGCTGTCAGTTGCGAATGGTGGCAACGCTTACGAACTGAAACGTGATTGGACAGGTGTGGCTGGCGTTACAGCACAAGACCTCGTTGAAAACCTCGCCATTGTGGCTGACGTAGAAGGCGAATACACCTTCACTTGGACCTTCG
>CAMVHW010000050.1 GCA_947167395.1 uncultured Bacteroidales bacterium | reverse complement strand
GAAAGCACAAGGCATAGATGAAGAGCAAGCCAAGAAAGAGGCACCGCTGATGAAGGAGGCACAAGAGATGCTGCGCCGTTGGGAAGCCAACGACCCCGAAGTGCGTGGTCTATGGGAAAAAATGAACAGTTGGGTCTATGCCGGTTTTGACGAGACCTATCGCCGTATGGGTGTGTCGTTCGACAAAATCTACTACGAGAGCAACACCTACTTGGAAGGCAAAAAAGAGGTGGAACGCGGCTTAAAGGAAGGTCTTTTCTATCGTCGCGAGGACGGCTCGGTATGGGCAGACCTGACAAAAGACGGATTGGACGAAAAATTGCTGCTGCGCAGCGATGGTACATCCGTTTATATGACCCAAGACATTGGCACCGCCAAACTGCGTTTTGAGGACTACCCGATTGACAAGATGGTGTATGTGGTGGGCAATGAACAGGAATACCACTTCAAGGTGCTGTCATTGCTGCTCGACAAACTCGGTTTTCCGTTCGGCAAAGAGTTGGTTCATTTCTCTTACGGTATGGTTGAACTGCCCAACGGCAAGATGAAATCGAGAGAGGGTACGGTGGTGGATGCCGACGATCTAATGGATCAGATGGTGGAAACAGCCAAGCAGATGAGTGCCGACAAGGTGAACACTCTGACTGACATCACCGAAGAAGAGGCAAAGGAGATCGCCCGCATAGTAGGTATGGGCGCACTCAAATACTTTATTTTGAAAGTCGATCCGCGCAAGAATATGCTGTTCAATCCCGAAGAGAGTATCGACTTCAACGGCAACACGGGTCCCTTCATCCAGTACACCTACGCTCGTATCCGTAGCGTCCTGCGTAAAGCCGAAGCAGAAGGATTGAACCGGAAAGATTTCGACTATAATACCAATCTTACCTTGCAAGATAAGGAACTGACTCTTATTCAGCGTCTGACAGAGTTCCCGCAAGTGATTAGTCAGGCAGGTAACGATTTCTCACCCGCATTGCTTGCCAACTATGCTTATGCCTTAGCACAGGATTTCAACTCTTTCTACCACGACTTCTCTATATTGGGAGAAAAGGACAAAAACATACGCCTATTCCGTTTGCTACTGTCCTCTGTGGTGGCGCAAGTGATAAAGAAATCGCTTTACCTGATGGGTATCGAAGTGCCGGAGAGAATGTAATCATTCTCTCCTTTTTTTATTGTATATTGAAACTCAATACCTGTTCGTCTTGTTGTTCGCGAAGGAAGCGATATAAGGCTTGAGTAACGGCAATATGAAATTGTGTGCAGAGCGTATTGACCGAGTCGCCGTGTTCGTTGTCCACTAATTTCACTTTGACCTTCACGTTACCCTCGTTGGCAGTGAAATTGTCTTTTAGCAGTTCTGCCAACTCCGAGGTGGCATTCTCTACGGGTAAGGTCAGTTGGAGTTGTCTTACATACTTGCTTTGAGCGTCTTTAAGCAACTCTACCTGATTGATATTGAACTCGTATTCAGCCTCTTGCATTGGTAATGGATTGAAATACTTTCCGCCTTCACCTTTCTGTTGAACTACACCTGTCAGCATTATATATACGTTAGGCTGGAGCATGTGAGCCATGTGTTCATAGTTCTTGCCAAAGAGAGCGAATTGGTAACTGCCCGTATAGTCTTCTATGGTATATCTGCCGTATGGGTTACCTTTTTTGGAAATGGCTCTCTCTGCTTGGGTTATTATACCTCCTATACGGCTGTTCTTGCCCGCATAGCGTTTAATCCAGTCGTTGGGATTAACCTCTTTCTCACCTTCTTCTTCTTCTCCTCCTTCGTTAGTGCTTTCAGTCTGTTGAGCGGCATTATTTCTGTCGGCAGGTCGTCGCCAAGAGTCAAAGCGATTAAGGTCGGCTGCGGTAAAGTGGGTAAGGTGGTTGATCTCAAACTCAAACTCGTTCAGTGGGTGGTCGGACAAGAATATGCCTATCAGGTCTTTCTCCTTATTGAGTCGCTCAATGGTGGTCATACGAGGTACAGACAAAGGCAATTCGGGCTTTTGTATCATAAAGCCTGAATCTCCTCCCAAATCACCAAACAGAGAGTTGTGTTGTTGCGAACGGTCTTGCTGGTACATATTGCCATAGCGGACAAGGTTGTCGAGTACGCTCTCCCCCTTGTCGTTTACACCCAATATCTGCTCGCGATAGATGTCGGTAAAGCAATCGAAAGCACCGCTATAAGCAAGACACTCAATGGCTTTACGGTTACAGGCTTGAAGGTTTATACGCTCTATGAAATCGTATATCGACTTGTATTTACCGTTTTTCTCCCTCTCTTCCACTATAGCTTCCACTGCTCCTTCGCCTACACCTTTTATGCCGCCCAAGCCAAAGCGTATGTTGCCTTTCTTATTGACGGTGAAGTTCAGTTCCGACTCGTTGATATCCGGCTCCAATACCTTAATCTTAAACACTTTACACTCGTCCATCAGTTTGGTTACCGTCCTTATATCGTCCTTTGAAATAGTCAGGTTGGCAGCAAGGAACTCTGCGGGATAGTGGGCTTTCAGGTAGCCCGTTTGGTAAGCCACCCACGAATAGCAAGCCGCGTGCGACTTATTGAATGCGTATTGGGCAAATTTCTCCCAGTCGTTCCATATCTTCTCCAAGGTTGCAGGATTATGTCCATTGGCTTTGCCGCCGTCCATAAACTTACCCTTCAATTCTTGTAGTGTTGCCATCTGTTTCTTACCCATAGCCTTACGCAGTTTGTCGCTCTCGCCGCGAGTGAAATTGGCAAGCAAACGGCTAAGCAACATCACCTGCTCCTGATAGACCGTAACGCCATAGGTGTCTTTCAGGTATTTCTCCATACAGTCAATATCGTATGTAACAGGCTCTTGACCTTGCTTACGGCGTATGAACTGCGGTATGTATTGCATAGGTCCGGGACGATATAGGGCATTCATCGCTATCAAATCGCCTATCACTGTGGGGCGCAACTCCTTCAGGTATTTCTGCATTCCTGCACTTTCAAACTGGAACACAGCCACCGTTTTACCCTCTTGGAACAGACGATAGGTCAGTGCATCGTCCAACGGAATATGGTCTATATCCACTTCCTCACCCCGTGCCTTACGTATGTTGTTGATACATTCCTTGATGATAGTCAGCGTCTTCAGACCGAGAAAGTCCATCTTGATAAGTCCGACAGACTCGATGACGTGACCATCGTATTCAGTTACCAACACTCTTTTGCCCGACTCCTTGTCGTCCACACTGCATAGTGGGGCAAACTTGGTCAGGTCGTCCGCACCTATTATCACTCCGCAAGCGTGAATACCGATATTGCGTATAGTGCCTTCTAATTCGGAAGCGTAGGTCAGTACGTTGCGTATCTCCGGCTCGCCGTGTTCGTACATCTCTTTCAGTTCGGGTACGTACTTATAGCAGTTCTTTAGGTTCACCTTGGGCGACTTGCCCTTCTCGTCCTTGATGTTGTCGGGGAAACCGCGGTCGGGTATGTAAGACTTGATTTCGGCCACCTTTGCGAGAGGTATATTATGCAGTCTGCCCACGTCTTGTATGGCTGATTTGGCAGCCATGGCACCATAGGTGATGATATGAGCCACGTGAGTGTTGCCGTATTTATTGCTGACCCAATCCAGCACTTTCTCGCGTCCGGCATCGTCAAAGTCGGTATCTATATCGGGTAGGGATATACGGTCGGGGTTGAGGAAACGCTCAAACAGCAAGTCATATTTGAGCGGGTCAAGGTCGGTTATATGCAAGCAATAAGCCACCACGCTGCCTGCTGCACTGCCACGTCCGGGACCTACACTCACGTTCAACTCTTGGCGAGCACCACGTATGAAATCCATAACGATAAGGAAATAACCGGGGAAACCCATTGACTTCATCGTATGCAGTTCAAATAGTATGCGCTCATTGAGCATCTCGTCGGTGTCCAAACGCTCCTGACCATAACGCTCTATGGCTCCGAGGTGAGTAAGATGAGCCAAGTAGTCTGCCTCCAACTTAATACGATAGAGTTTGTCTATACCGCCCATCTTCTTTATTTTCTTCTTGGCTGCTTCCTCGTCCATAATGACTTCGCCGTGTTCGTTGCGAGTGAACTCGTCAAAGAGTTGCTGCTCCGTAAAACGTTGACGATACTCCTCTTCCGTGCCGAACTCTTTGGGAATGTCGAACTTGGGCATAATAGGGTTGGAGTCAATATCATATACTTCCACCTTGTCGGCTATCTTCTCCGTATTGGTCAAGGCTTCCGGAAGGTCGCTGAAAATAGCAGCCATCTCTTCCGGCGTTTTCAGCCACTCCTGCTTGGTATAGTGCAAGCGTTTGGGGTCGTCGTACTTGACCTGCGTGCTGATACACAACAGCCTGTCGTGAGCCTCGGCATGTTCCTCCTCTACAAAGTGCACATCGTTGGTGGCTATAAGAGGTACGTCAAACTCGTGTGCTAAATCGATAAGAACGGGATTGACATGCTGCTGGTGGATATACACCTCCTGATTGCCATTGGGTTTGTCGGTCTGGTGACGTTGCAACTCAATATAATAATCTTCGCCGAAAAGATTCTTAAACCATTTGATAGTCTCTTTTGCACCTTCAATATCTCCTGCCAATATCTTACGCGGTAATTCGCCTGCCAAGCAAGCCGATGAACATATCAACCCTTCGTGGTACTGCTCCAACAACTCCTTGTCTATACGCGGGGTATGATAGAAAGCGTCTTCCATAAAGCCAAGACTGACTAATCGGCATAGATTATGGTAGCCCTGACTGTTCTTGGCAAGCAGAATAAGATGCCAACCTGAACGGTCTATGACATATCTCTTTCCCTCTCTGTTGGCAGCTTCTTCGTTCGTCTTGCTATGCCTTCCTCGGCGGGCACAATACACCTCACAACCAACTATAGGCTTTACCTTCATCTCTTTCTCATTTACTTTCTTGCAGTAGTCGAGAAACTCTTTTATGCCATACATATTACCGTGATCCGTCAGGGCAATGGCATTCATACCCGTGCGAATACATTTATCTACCAAATCTGGCACTTTGGACATACCGTCCAATACGGAATAATGAGAGTGAACGTGTAAATGAGTGAAGGACATAGTAGTTGAAAGTTATTTTCTGTCAAGTTCGATGACTTCGAGATTATCTATTGTTTTGCCGTCAATAGTGAAACGTATCAGTGTTTGTACTGTTTGCCAACCTTGTTTGCCGGCAGCACCCGGGTTCATAGTCAGAAATCCATACCACTTGTCATACTGCACTTTAAGTATATGGCTATGTCCGCATACAAACAGGTCGATATGAGAAGTATTGTCTTCAGCGGCAGTAGGCTTATTGCTTTTCTCAAACATAGGAATAAGCCACGGATTATAATGCCCCGGATAGCCGCCTATATGGGTCATCAACACGTTAACCTGCTCCACGCGAAAGCGATAGAACTCGCTCAACGAATACCTGACATCACCGCTATCCATATTGCCGAAGACGGCTCTCGTGGGACGAAACTCACGCAACGATTGCAACACCTCCGCCGAACCTATATCGCCGGCATGCCATATCTCGTCGCATTGCTCAAAATGAGTGAATACACGGCGGTCCAAATAACCGTGAGTGTCAGATAATAAACCTATTCGAGTCATCTTGGTCAGCGTTTATGAGAAAGAGAAAACATAGTGAGCAACAGAAAGACTATGCTCAGCGACAAAAAGAAAACGACATCGCTAAGGTCTATCACACCGCGAGCCATACTGCGATAATGCTCTTGCAAGGTCAGCCAATACAAGGCAAAACAACTGACGGCACCTAAAAGGAAATTTACAATCTGATTATTGCTCCATACGGCGGCAAACAGACCTATGGCGGTGAGCGTTCCGCTCAATAAAAGCAGCCCTACCATACTGCCGGCAAAAGCAGCACCGTCAACATTGCCTATCGGTTCGGCTATATTGTAGAGGACAAAATAATGGACCACACAAGGTATGATACTGACAAAAGTCAGCGTCCAAGCAGCAAGATACTTCTCTGCCACTATACGAGTTATCGATATTCGCTTTGAGAGCAACAAATCCCACATACCCGACTGCCTCTCCTCTGCAAAAAGACGCATAGTGAGAGCAGGACAAAGCAATATCAACAGCCAAGGAGAGAGAGAAAACATACCGAGGGCTTCTGCATAACCCGAATCAAAGATGTTCCATTCGCCAGGTATGACCCATAGAAACAAACTGATTACCAACAGATACAAACCGATAACGGTATAGGCTATGGGAGTGGAAAAATAGTAAGCCAGTTCCTTACGATACATATAACGAAAACCTAAATCTTATACCTATAAAATCTATATCATTTACGACCGCAAAGGTACTAACATTTTCATCTTTTGTGCAAAAAGGAAGTACATTTATTTGTATTATGGTAAATATGAGTACTTTTGCTCGTTTTTTTGCAAAAAAATAATCATTGACCAACTGGAAGGGACGGAGAACCGTATCACCTATGCGCGTAATCTCTTCAACGACCAAGCGCAAACCTACAATGCCTTTATACATAAGTTCCCATCTAATGTCATCGCTTCGATGTTCGGCTTTGAGCGCAAACGCTACTTCAAATCGGAAGAAGGAGCAGAAAAAGCACCCAAGGTGGAGTTCTAACCCTATTGTGGCTATCAATATATGAATAATCGTACAAACCGACTAACGGCAATAACTATATTGTTGGTATGGGTGGTAATATACACCTATTCACAGACTTCTTTGCCTGTTGTACGATTGCAATATACTGATATTAGCAATGATACCTTTTCTTATGGAACTTTCGAGTTCATAGATGGCGATGATACCGTTTCTCTGAATTGTGAGATACGTCATAGAGGATCAAGCGCTACACGTTATACCAAAAAGTCATACGCCGTCAAACTGCTTGATGACAATAATCAGAAGAATGACACCTCTTTCTTGGGTATGAGGTCTGATAATTATTGGATTTTAGATGCTATGGCGGTGGACAAAGCGCGTATGAGAAATCGAGTTGCTATGGATTTGTGGCTCGATTTCTCCACGAAGCCTTATTACCAAAATATGGAACCTAAAATGTGCAACGGGTATAAGGGCAAATTTGTGGAAGTGTATGTCAACGAGTCGTATAACGGTCTGTACTGCTTGATGGAAAGGGTTGACCGAAAGCAACTCAAACTTAAGAAAGCCAAAACCAACGCCATAAACGGGGTATTATACAAATCGGTCAGTTGGGCAGGCGGTTTCTTTGACGACCTTTCACCTTATGACAATACCTCCTATATGTGGATGCGCTATGAGTACAAATATCCGGATGAAGAGGTTGGGCTTATCACGTGGAAGCCGCTATATGACGCAATGGATTTTGTTGCCACTGCTTCTGCGGACGAGTTCTTGAAAGAGGCTGACTTGAGATATGACATCCCCGTCTTTATGGATTACTATTTGTTCACGACCGTATTGTCTGCCCTTGATAATTGTGGTAAGAACCTCTATTTGAGTTTTTATAATATCAATCAAGAGTCTAAATTGCTGATTACTCCTTGGGATATCGACCATTCATTTGGTCGTATGTACAATGCACAAGAGGAACCGATAGACAGGTTATGCTGGTCAAGCAAGGGTATGTTTCAGCGATTTGAAGATGACTTGCCTCAGTATTCTTACCTATTGTTGGAGAGGTATGCTTCTTTGCGCAAGACTTTTTTTGATATTAGTAATCTGAAACAACGTTTTGCAAACTATTTCACGCTGTTCAAGCAAACCGGTGTTGACCGGCGTGAAGAAGAGCGTTGGAGTGGGGTGGATAATATAGAACTTAATTTCAGCGACGAGGAAGAGTATATCTATTCTTGGCTCGAAGAGCGTTTGGCTTATACCGACTCGTTGTTTAATTATACAATGCCTTCATCTCTTGATGACAATATGTATCCGTCAGTGCATACCACGAAAGTGGTAGTGGATAATCATATTCTCATTCTTCGAGGAGATAAGATGTTTACTCTACAAGGACAAATAATTAGAAAAAACTAAATAAATTGAAATATAATGAAACGTATTTATCTATTGATGACAGCGGTGGTTATTAGTATGACTGCTGCTATGGCGCAGTCCGATCCGCTTGCTAACGGACTGGCAGCAGTGGGAGATGTGGCTGGAGAAACAAAAACGCTTGAAGATAGCGTTAAGGCAGATTTGTCAGTCAGCGATGTCCCGCTGTGGAAACAGAAACTTTACTATGGGTATAACTTCGATATTTATTATCACCACGACTCGCGTACTGATAGAAAAGAAAACGGCTATTCTATATCCCTCACTCCTGAATTGGGTTGGCGGCACAAGCTCGCAGATTGTGGCCCGGTGTACCGGAAAACAGTTGAAAACA
>CAMVHW010000049.1 GCA_947167395.1 uncultured Bacteroidales bacterium | reverse complement strand
TTAGAAATACGTAGATCAGATTACTTTACTGAAGATCATAATTTATGGTACGATATGCGCGAAAAAGTCTTTCTGCCTAATGATGTGTCCGTAGTCCTTCCTGACCATATCATACGCCCGATAGAGAAAAGTCCTGACTACAACATTACTATCATTATGCACTCGGTTGCTTTTGTACAAAAAATGAACCAACGTCGCTTGACTCATAACCGCAATAAATTCCATAAGTTTCCAGCATGTCGTTTGACGGACGAAGAGTTGGCAAACTATATGAAAGCGGTGGCTGTGTTGGAACATATATCCGACTCGCCCGTTACTCGTTATCCTAATCGTCTTGAGATGTTATTGGCGCAGACAGATATTATGACGGAGATGTTAGATGCCTGCCGACGTGAGATGGACGGAGATGCAAAAAAGCAGAGTCGCAATCAAATGGTCTTTTCTGATTTCTGCAACTTACTCGCACAGCACTACCGCGACCGGCACGAAGTGGCTTTCTATGCGGACAAGGCACATCTGACAACGCGACATTTCTCCGTCATCATCAAAGACAACGTAGGTATGTCTGCCAACGATTATATCGAGCAGTATATCGTTACACAAGCCAAGAACCTTATCGCTTCTCGTCCCGACCTGTCCATTAAGCAGATAAGCAATATTATGGGTTTTGCCGAGTCGCCGTCGTTTTGTCGTTTCTTCAAGCGAAAAGCGGGTCTTACACCGCAGCAATACAGAAAAGGTGATTAAAGAAAAACAGACATATAGATTATTGTCGTGGTTGTTGTTGATAGCCTTCGGCTTGATGATGATAGTGAAAGACACTCACCATCATACACGTCGGATAGCCTATTATCACTCCATTATATGCGTCATTGACGGTGAGCCTATCGGCAGTAATCATCTCCATCACGCTTCATATATCCCTAATATAATCAATGACGACGATAAGTGCGCCATCTGTCAGTTTCAGGTGGTTAAGGTAAGAAAATCATCACTTACAGCATACATATGTCCGTTTCTGAAAGCAAAAATAATCAGAACGGAGTATGTCATACATTATCTCCCCACCCTATTTTCCGACATTTCATCTCGTGCTCCGCCTGCGTGTTAAGTACCGAATTTTATCATTAAGTATTTACACACAAAAACGGAACAAATGTATTTTACAACATCTTTATGTGCTGTGTTGTTGTCCGTTCATCTATCTTTACCACCTGACACGAGTATGCTTCATTTGGACGAAGTAACCATCACTGCCTCTCGTCCCCATTCCAATGCAGTCGGTTCGCAAAGCAGTGTAGAGTTGGACAACAGTTTTTTGAGCAGCCAAATACCTACGTCTTTGGCAAAAGGCTTGGATGCCATAGCCGGAGTGCAGGCTTCCTCGATCGGTTCGGGGCAGTCCAAACCTGCCATCCGAGGTCTGGGATTCAACCGCTTAGCGATTATACACGACGGGATCCGTCACGAGGGGCAACAATGGGGCGATGACCACGGACTGGAGATTGACCGATTTGCCATTGACCATATAGAAATAGTCAAAGGCTCTTCTGCCTTGTTGTATGGTTCGGACGCTATTGGCGGAGTACTGCTACTCTCGTCAGGCATTAAGCCACAACGTGAGATTAGCGGTTCGGCTTGTGTGTTCACACAAACCAATAACGCCTTATTTGGTGTAACTGCTCGATTGGAAGGCAAGCAAAACAGGTTCTATTGGCGTGCCAATGCCACCTACCAAGACTACTCTGATTATAGTGTTCCCACAGATAGTTTTGAGTACTACTCATATCGTATTCCTTTGTATAATCGTACACTGCGCAACACAGCGGGCAAGGAGGCGGACTGTTCGCTCACTCTCGGTTACACAGCCTCGCGTTGGCATACCTGTTTGCGCGTGTATGAGACTTGGGCTAAGAGCGGTTTCTTCGCCAATGCACACGGATTAGAGGTGCGTTTGTCATCAATTGACTATGACCGCAGTAGCAGAGATATAGACTTGCCGCGACAGGAGGTGAATCATCTCAAAGTGCTATGGCACACTGCATATAGTCATGAGCGGTGGGGTATAGAGGTCAATGCGGCTTGGCAACATAACTTGCGTATGGAGGAGTCGGAACCTGTTTCTCATGGCTATATGCCTACGCCGACAAGTTCGTTGGAGCGTCGTTTCAGCAAGCATACAGCTACTCTCAATGCTGCCACGCGGTGGGATGTGGCTGCCAATCATACCTTGCGCTTGGGACTGCAAAGCGAGTTTCAGCATAACAGACGAGGCGGTTGGGGGTTCATCATACCTGATTTTGAGCAGTATCGTATAGGTATGTATGCAGGTGAGGAATGGCACGCAACACGAGAGTTGACGCTCAATGCCGGAATAAGATATGACTTTGCACATACTGACATACATAGTTACCAAGACTCGTACAAAACACCTGTCGGCGATAGTGCAGTGTATAAAATACGTTCGGAAGCGTTGAGTCGCCATTTCCATAGTTTCACTTGGTCGGCAGGCATACGCTACCAAAAGGAGTCGTTGGAAGTGAGAGCAAACATAGGCAAAGCGTTCCGCACACCAATACCCAAAGAACTGGGAGCAGACGGAATCAACTACCATATCTTCCGCTATGAAGCGGGTAATCCCGGCCTTCAACCGGAGGAGAGTTATCAGGCAGATGTGTCTGTGGCTTGGGAGAACAAGTATGTACGCATACAGTTAGATCCTTTTATAGGCTACTTCCCTAATTATATCTATCTGACCCCATCAGCGGATTATCGCGAAGGGCTGCAACTATACCGATATATGCAGTCGCAGGTATTTCGCACCGGTGCGGAGGCTATGCTGACTGTCAGTCCGTGGCGGCATATGGACATCAACTTGCAAGGTGAATACCTTTTTGCACGTCAACTGTCAGGCGACAAGGCAGGTTACGGCTTGCCGTTCTCTCCACCGTGGCGACTAATGCCGGAAGTCAAGTTCCATTGGGAACCAAAAATTCAAAGGCAGTCATCAAGCAATAAATGGCAAGGCTATGTCTCTGTCTATGCTCGTGTATGCGGAGCGCAATATGATATTGTTCCGCCGGAGAAACCCACCAACGGCTGGTGGACACTCAATCTGAGTGCAGGTCAGCAATTTGCGCTGACATCATACTCCATCCGTCTTACGATCAAGGCGGAGAATATACTGAATACCAAATACTATGACCACACCTCTTACTATCGTCTGATAGATATTCCCGAAGCGGGATGGAATATATCAGTAATGGTGGGGGTGGATTTTTAGAACACACAAAAACATCAAAACAATGAAAAAACACTTATTCTTGGGCATTATTATAGCTCTGACCGTTATATTGATTTCCTGTGAAAACCAAGTCAAAGATACCACTCCGCCCATTATCAGTGAAGCAGAATTCTTACCTGCCGATTGTGATATCTATTATGTTGGCGAAACGTTGTTAGTGCATTTTGTCTGCTCCGATGATAGTGAGTTAGGGAACTACAACATCGAGATTCACAGCAATTTTGACCACCACACGCACGGCACTTCCGGCGTTGATTGTGATGAGGAAACAGACGAAGAACAACATCACGAAGACGAAGAGCATAACCATGAGGATGTAGAGGGAGCATGGGTGTATAATCAGGACTTTACCATTAGCAGCGGTCAGACATCGGCTGTCATTGACCTTGCCATTCCGATTCCTGATGATGCAGTGGAAGGGGATTACCATTTTATGCTTCGGCTTACCGACCGTGCAGGTTGGCAAAGTATTAAAGCCGTGGCTATTCACTTGAAAATGAATAAACGAATGAAAGTCATATTGCTCATTACGGGTATAGTCGTTCTTTTATTTGCACTTGTTTGTGCAGTATTGTCCCATCCGGCTTTTGGTCGTCGTATGTCGGCTGAAAGTAAGGAACGAATCTTGTCCTCACCTAACTACCGTGACGGAGCATTCCGCAACGAACAGCCTACACCGCAATTCACAGGCGAGAAGGGCAGCACAGGGACACTATGGAAATTCCTGTTTGGAGACAACAGCAACCGCGTTCCGTCAGAACCGCTACACACTATCAAAACCGACCTTCGCTCATTGAACCGCAATAGCGATTGGTTAGTGTGGTTCGGGCACTCGTCCTATTTATTCTGTCTTGCAGGTAAGACTTTTTTAGTTGATCCCGTGTTGGATTTGGAGTTTCCTGCCTCGTTGGCACTTCGTCCATACAAAGGCACAGATATCTATCACGCCGACGATATGCCGGAAATCGATTATCTTATTATTACACACGAGCATTGGGACCACTTGGACTATGGTACTCTGCGCCGCCTTAAAGAGAAAGTTAAGTATGCCGTTTGTCCTCTTGGTATAGGCGAATATCTTGAATACTGGGGCTATCCCAAAGGACAGATTACAGAAATGGATTGGTATGAAAGCCACGAGCAGATAACTTGCTTACCTTCAAGGCATTTCTCTAATCGTCTGTTAGGTGATCGCGACCAAACTCTTTGGGCTTCGTTTATGGTGGAAGCAGATGGGCGTAAGGTCTATATAGGCGGCGACGGAGGCTATGACGACCGTTTTGAACGTATTCATAATCAGTTTGGTGAAGTGGATTTGGCTTTTCTTGAGAACGGACAATACAACGATAATTGGAAATACATACACACTACCCCCGAAGATCTTGCAAAAGTTATTCACGACCTCCAAGCCAAGCAGGTATTCACTGTTCATCACGATAAGTTCACCTTGTCGGTTCATCCTTGGTACGAACCTGACAGCGTGGCACATAGTATAGCCGACAAACAGCATATCCGCTTATTGGACGCTCCGATAGGTAGTGTGGTGAGGTTTTAGACGCACATAGTGAACGACACTTTTGTGATAGCCGTTATTTTCGGAAAAGACACAAAAAACAGTCCGAAGATAATAAAAATGAGTTAATAGTTTGCCAAAGGACAAAAAAGTTGCATTTTTGCGCTCGTTATTAAATCAATGGGTTATGGATAGCAAATATGTATCGCCGTTGGAAGCGGTGAGTTATGTTAAGAGTGGAGATACGATAGTTGTTCAGGGATCCACTTCTATTCCTATGGTATTGTTGCGTGCTTTGACTGAGCGCGCAAGTGAGTTGAGGGATGTGAAATTGATTTCGGGTTTTGGTGTTCATCCCGAGGACGCTCCATACGCCAATAAGGAGTACATTGACTCGTTTCGTGCGTTGAGCATTTTTGTCCCCAATAATTTGCGTAATGCTATGAAGGAGGGTGTGGCTGATACCATACCTTGTTTTTTAGGTGAGGTGCCGAGTTTGTTCAGGAGCGGACAAGTGCCAGTTGATGTTACTTTTCTTAATGTGAGTGAGCCGGATGAGGAGGGTTATTGTTCGTTTGGTGTGTCAGCCGATATAGCCTTTTCCGGAGCGGAATGCTCGAAGACTATCATAGCGCAGGTGAATAAGTATATGCCTCGCACTTTTGGTGATCCGGTGATACATATAAGTAAGATAACGGCAATGTGTCGTGGTGATGAGCCGTTAGTGGAGGTGCCCACTCCCGTCCCCAATGAGATAGAAACGAAGATAGGTAATTATATTGCGGCAGAGATACCTGACGGAGCCACATTGCAGATTGGTGTAGGCGGAATACCCAATGCCGTTATCAATGCATTGAAGAACCACCGGCATTTGGGATTACATACGGAGGCTATAACCGATGGTGTGTTGCCTCTTATAGAAAAGGGCATTATAGACAACTCGCAGAAGAAGATATTGCCGGGTGTGTCGGTAGGTTCGCTCATATTAGGTAGCCGTAGTTTGTATGATTATATAGATGGCAACGAGCAGTTTGTCATACGTGACGTGGCTTGGACCAACGATCCGCAGATCATACGTCAGAACCCGAAGGCTATGTCTATCAACTCTGCCATTGAGGTTGATTTGACGGGTCAGATTTGCGCCGACTCGATAGGTGAAACCATTATTTCGGGTGTAGGTGGTCAGCACGATTTCTTTTACGGTTCGGCATTGTCGGAGGGTGGCAAGTGTTTTCTTGCTTTGACGAGCAAGACGGCGAAGGGCAAGTCGAAGATTGTTCCTCGTTTGGCTCCGGGTGCAGGTGTGGTAACCACACGTTTTCAAGCGCAATATATAGTTACCGAATACGGCATTGTCTATCTTCGCAACTTGCCATTGGCAGAAAGGGCGAAGGCGTTGATTTCGGTTGCTGCTCCTGAGTTCCGTGAGGACTTGGAGAGGGCAGCGGTAGAGCGTTTCGGCATAGGTTTCCTTAGATTAAAATAAGAATATGCCCGTATTAGTTCCCAATCATATCCTTATGCCACATATTGCCTCACTGCTTGATGAAGGCAAGGAGGTGCTGTTTACCCCTTCCGGCAATAGTATGCGTCCGTATATAGAAGGTAGTTTGGACTCGGTGATACTCAAGAAAATGAAGGAAGTGAAGGTAGGTGATATATGTTTGGTGAGGATACCTATTGAGCGTGCTATCGGCTACAGATACGTTCTTCATCGTGTGATAAAAATTCATAAAAAAGATATAACCTTGATGGGGGACGGTAATTTGGAGGGAACGGAATCGACGACGACAGATGATGTATTGGGTACGGTAATTGAGATTCGTTCTCCAAAGGGGCATACCAAACCGCTGACAAGAGGTAAGTTATGGTACAGGCTACGAAAGTGGCGGTGGCTGTTGCTGAAGATATACAGGCATACGATAGTTAAGTATTCATATTCACAATTTACTGATTAACAATAATGAAAGCAAAACAAGGATTCAAATTGCGCCAATTAGGCGATGAGTATATACTCGTAGGCGAGAGTATAGAACAGATCAATTTCAATAAGATGATAACGATGAACGAGACGGCTGCCTATCTATGGAAGCAGGTGGCAGACGGTAAGGAGTTTGATTGTGATTATCTTGGCGAGCAACTGACCAAAGAGTATGACGTGGAGCGTGAAACTGCGATGAATGATGCTAAAAAAACAATAGAGTCATGGCAGAATGCAGGTATTATAGAGTAGCAGGTCATCTGTTTGGCTTGGAGGCGGATGGATGCTTGTTAGACACATTGAGCAACTATGCTCCTTTTCGCGTTATCGGAGATAAGGTAGATGGCAAAGTGCTATTTCGTGTCAGATTAGATAGTCAATTGACTGTCAAAGACGAGGAGTTGAGCCACGTCTTTACTGATATGACTGACGATGATATGCCGCGTATAGAGGTGTATAAGACAGCAGACGAGGGGTGGCATTTCCGTATGGCGATGACAAAGAAAGGCGAGACATGTTGTTATATAACACCGTCAAAGGACATTACTTGCGCCTCTTTATATATCCCTTCTGATTCAGTGTTTGCTTTTGCGTTTAATAACGCTGCTATGCTGTTGTACGCATTTGCCACTTCTTCATTAGGCACATTGGAGATGCACGCTGCGGTTATCAAACGCAAGGGCAAAGGTTATCTGTTCTTGGGTAAATCGGGTACGGGCAAATCGACCCATGCAAGGCAGTGGTTAGCAGCGTATAGCGATTGTACCTTGCTTAATGACGACAACCCCATACTGCGTGTCGTTAAGACTGACGAGGGAGATAAAGTATATGTCTATGGCTCGCCTTGGAGCGGTAAGACCTCTTGTTACATCAACGATTACGCAGAGGTGGGCGGTGTGGTTAAGTTGTCGCAGGCTCCGAAGAACGAAGCACGTCGTTTGCGTTTGTCGGAAGCGTATGCGTATATACTGTCTTCAGCCAGCGGAATGAAGATTGTGCCGGAGGTAATGGATGCCATATATGAGACTATTGCACGAATGCTGAACGTGATGCCGGTGTTTGCTTTGGATTGTTTGCCAAATGCCGATGCTGCTCATACTTGTTGGAAAGCAATAAACGAATAGCCTATGCAACCTAATCAGACCTATCGTAAACCGATGAAGGCTTTTGAGGCTCCTACCAAGCGCGTTAAGGAGAAAGAGATGATTTTTGGTTTGCACGCCGTCATAGAAGCCATTGAGGCAGGCAAGACCATTGACAAGATACTGATTCGCAGAGACATGTCATCTGCTTTGGGTAAGCAGTTATTGGAGGCGGTTAATAAGATCCCCAACTCGTCGCCAACGTCCATACAGCGAGTACCGGTGGAGAAACTCAATCAATATACCGACAAGAACCACCAAGGTGTGATTGCTTTTCTCTCGCAGGTGGAGTTTTATCGAGTGGAAGACATTATCCAGTCGGCATACGATAAGGGTAAGACACCATTGTTATTGGTATTGGATAATGTTACTGAGGTGAGGAACGTAGGTGCTATTGCTCGCACTTGTGTTTGCACGGGCGGGGATGGTTTGGTTAGAGGCAGTCGCGGTTCGGG
>CAMVHW010000048.1 GCA_947167395.1 uncultured Bacteroidales bacterium | reverse complement strand
CCGCGTTATTGAGTTCAACCGCGATGCCAAACGTATTCTTCTGAGCCACCTCCGCACTTGGGAAGAGAGAAAAGAAGTTGCTCAAAAGGAAGCCAAGGCTGTGAAGAAAGAGGCTCAACCCGATATGCCGAAAGTAGAGAAAACAACTCTCGGTGATATTGACACCCTCGCTTCTTTGAAGGCTTCTATGGAATCAGACAAGGCTGAATAATCGGCTGTAAATAATTCTTAAAAAGGCTGTCTATAACCATTAGACAGCCTTTTTAGATACTTAAATTACATATTAAATACCATATATCACAACCCGATAATGAACCCTACTATTGCCTATATCACGCAGGTCTTGGCTTCCCATTATCCGCAAGAGGAGGCAAACGAAATGGCTTATTGGATAGTGGAAGAAACGACCGGCAAACAACGCACAGAACTGCTATTGAACCAACACCCCATAGAGATACTTAACTTGCAATCCGTTCTTCGGCGATTGCTCAATGACGAACCTATTCAGTATATTTTTTCTCATTGCTTATGGAACGGCTTGGATTTGCGTGTTAACCGCTCAACTCTTATTCCGCGACCGGAAACGGCAGAATTGGTCGATTATATACTCATAAATGAGAAGCAACCTGATGTCAGCGTGTTGGACGTAGGTACAGGCAGCGGTTGTATTGCTATCTCACTCAAACAACATCGTCCATCGTGGCATATAGAAGCCTGTGATATAAGTAAGGATGCACTTACTATTGCGCAATATAATGCGGAGAGAAACAAGGCGGACATACATTTCTTTCAGCACGATATACTCTCTCCGCTTAATAAACGATATGACCTTGTCGTTTCCAACCCGCCTTATGTTACCGACAGCGAGAAGGCGACTATGAAACCTAATGTACTCAATTATGAGCCTTCTTCCGCTCTTTTTGTTCCCGACAATGACCCACTGCTCTTCTATCGGGCTATTGTCCAAGCACATATAGCTCCTCGTCTTTACTTCGAGATAAACGAACGAATGGCAAATGAGATGGCGGAGTTATTAAAAAATGAAGGTTACGCCAACCTGACAATACGACAAGACAGTTATGGAAAACAAAGAATGCTCCGTGCAGTCGCTGCTTGCTAAGGCAACTCGTTATTGTGCTTCGGCTGAACATTGCACACAGGATGTGACTGACAAACTTACGCAATGGGGAGCCGACTCTTCGCAGCAAGAGGACGTTTTGCTCTACCTCGTGGAGAATAAGTATATAGACGATAAGCGTTATGCAGATGCTTTTGTTCACGACAAAGTGCATTACCAAAAGTGGGGCATAAGAAAAATTCAAGCAGCATTGAAGGCTAAACGAATATCCGACAATGATATACAAGCAGCCGTAAATGTGTTGGATAGAGATGTCTATGATAGTAATTTACAGTATCTTATCAAACAGAAAAAAGGTTATCAACGCGACAATATAATTCGCTTCCTTTTGCAGCGGGGTTATACAATGAACGAGATTTTAGAAAAATTATTTGTATAACTAACCAAAAAACTTATAACTTTGCGCGCAAATTAAAAAATCACATTCTATGAATATCGCTCTTATTCTTGTTCTTATTGGCGTTGTTTGCCTTTTGGTTTATGCGTTTGCAGTTCCTACAAACACATTGTTGGTACTCGCATTTGTTCTTGAAGTAATAGGCATATTGCTCTATATCTTTATTGGCAAACGTCAGCAGTAAATTCCTTTTTGTCATTTATCAGTGGTTTGATTATTGACATAGATGTCAGACGATAGTTCAATTAAATACCACCTTACCGGCATGTACCAAGACTGGTTCTTGGACTATGCCTCCTACGTTATTCTTGAGCGTGCCGTTCCTGCTATTGAGGACGGTTTGAAGCCGGTGCAACGGCGTATTCTCCACGCTATGAAGAACGTGGATGACGGTAAGTATAATAAGGTGGCGAACATCGTGGGACAGGCTATGCAGTATCACCCTCACGGAGATGCCAGTATAGGCGACGCTTTGGTTCAACTCGGGCAGAAAGACCTGCTCATTGACTGTCAGGGTAACTGGGGAAATATACTTACGGGTGACGGTGCGGCTGCACCTCGTTATATAGAGGCAAGGCTCAGCAAGTTCGCTTTGGAAACGGTATTCAACCCCAAGACCACCGAATGGATGCTTTCCTACGATGGTCGCAAAAAAGAACCTGTGCATCTGCCGGTTAAGTTTCCTCTCTTGCTTGCACAAGGCGTGGAAGGTATAGCGGTGGGACTCAATTCCAAGATATTGCCTCATAACTTCAACGAACTGTGTGATGCTGCTTTGTCATACTTGCAAGACGAAGAGTTTCAACTCTTTCCCGACTTCCCCACAGGCGGTGAGGTTGATGTAAGCCGTTATAACGATGGTGAGCGCGGAGGAGTGGTGCGTATTCGCTCGCGTATAACAAAGGCTGACGATAATAAAACGCTCATTATCAGCGAAGTGCCATACGGGACAACCACTTCCAAGATGATTGAGACCATACTGAAAGCGCAAGAGAAAGGGAAGATTAAGATTCGCAAGGTGGATGATTTTACTGCCGAGCAAGCCAAGATAGTGGTACAACTGGCTCCCGGTGCCTCGTCCGACAAGACGATAGACGCACTCTATGCTTTCACTGATTGCGAGGTAAGTATTTCGCCCAACTGTTGCGTCATTCAGGATAACAAACCGGTCTTCACCTCGGTCAGCCATTTGTTGCGCATATCGGTGGATAACACACGCGACTTGCTCCGACAGGAACTGGAGATACAGAAAAACGAATTGGAAGAGCAGTTCTTCTATACCTCGTTGGAGAAAATATTTATTGAGAACCGAATCTATAAGGAGGAGAAATACGAACAGGCACCTAATAAGGAGAAACTGATTGCCTTTGTAGATAAGGCTTTAACTCCTTTCAAAAGCCAACTCATACGTAAGGTTACCAAGGAAGATATAGAGCGTCTGTTTGAGATAAAGATGATTCGTATCACGCGTTTCGATAGCAAGAAAGCAGATGAGTTGATGCGTGAACTGAAAAAACGTATTGACGAGACATTGTATCATCTTAACCACCTGACACAATATACCATCTCGTGGTTCCAACACTTGAAAGACAAATACGGAGAGCAGCACCCGCGTCTGACAGAGGTGAGGAACTTCGCTTCCATCAACGTGAAGACCGTGGTGGAAGCCAACGAAAAACTATATATCAATCGACAGGAAGGATTTATAGGTACTGCTTTGAAGAAAGACGAATATCTATGTAATTGCTCTGATATAGACGATATTATCGTCTTCCATAAGGACGGCAAATATAGAATAAGTCGTGTTACGGAGAAGATGTTTATCGGCACGGATATCCTTCACGTGGCGGTCTTCAAGAAAAACGATACACGCACCATATATAATGTCGTATATCGTGACGGTAAGGGTGGGGTATATTATATGAAACGCTTCTCAGTTACCGGTGTTGCTCGTGATAAGGACTACGATTTGACCAACGGCAAGGCGGGAAGTAAGGTCGTTTATTTTACAGCCAATCCCAATGGTGAAGCCGAAACCATAAAGGTTACCTTCAAGCCTGCTTTGCACCTCAAGCGATTGGAGATGTTGTACGATATGAGTCGTTTGTTGGTCAAGAGTCGTTCAGCAAGAGGCAACGTGCTGACCAAGTATGAGGTCAAAAGCATAACTCTCAAACAAAAAGGTCATTCCACCTTAGGTGGCAGACAGGTATGGTTCGACTCTGATGTGCTGCGGCTTAACTATGATGGTCAAGGTACTTATCTCGGTGAGTTTAAGGACGAAGACAGAGTATTGGTTATTACCCAAACTGGCAATTACTACCTTACCTCATTTGAACTGACTGCTCACTTTGATAACGACATTAAGGTTATTGAACGCTTTGAGGCAGACAAAGAGTGGTCGCTCGTGTTCTGGAATAACGAATTAGGATACTATTATGCCAAGCGTTTTGCCCTCGATGCGCAACTCAAATCGCAAAACTTCCTCGGTGAAAGCGTAGATAATAAGATGATTATTCTGACTGACAACCCTCAACCGATAATCAAAATCAATTACGAAGAGGATTGGCGTGAACCGACGGAAGTATCGTTGGTCGATTTTATAGCAGCCAAGTCGCCCAAAGCCAAGGGCAAGCGACTGACCACACTGCCTGTAAAAACAATAGAAGATATATCTCCTGAAATACCGAGCGTTGCTGAAAATCAAGATGATATAGACCAATCTGATACTGCGACACCACTTGCACCTGTACCCTTGATTATCAATAATGATTTTCCTGAAGACTCTATGCCTGTGGACACGGACAAAAAGCCAAATGTAAAGAATGATACAGAAGAGCAAGAGGATAATCAACTGTCATTATTCTGATTTACAAATGGTATAGAGTCTGTTTTTCCCCACCATCAATGTTTCTTTTGTGTTGAGTTGTACCGCCGGTGCTTTCACACCGTTGCCTATGCTTATTGGTGCTACCTCTATGTGAATCTCGTCCCATAGCCCCGTTCCGATAATCGTTTCTAACCATTGTCTGCCGCCTTCCACTAATACTGAATGTATGTTGCGGTTATGTAAGTCGTTGAGTATGTGCTTCCATTCAGTGTCTGTATCATAGACTATGGTCGGGCTGTCGTCTGAGAATATGCGTAGTGTGCGCGGGAGAATATGGTGCCGGTCTGTAACTATACGAATAGGGTTGCGTCCTGACCAGCGAGTGGTCTGCAAGCGTGGGTTATCCAAGAGGGCAGTGCGCGTACCAACCATAATAGACATATTCTCCGCACGCATTTGGTGTACCAACTGCTTGGTCGTGGTGTTGGATATGACTAATTGCTGCCCCGCTTCTTTTTCCGTGCGGTTGGTGTCTATAAATCCGTCTTCCGTCTGTGCCCATTTAAGAATGATATACGGGCGGTGTTTCTCTTGTAAGGACATAAAACGCTTGTTCAACTCACGACATTCTTTTTCCAATACTCCCACCTTCACTTCTATTCCTGCTTCTCTTAGCATGCTTACTCCTTTGCCGCTCACTAATGGATTAGGGTCGGTCATACCCACTACTACACGAGGTATATGTTTGTCTATGAGTAACTTGGCGCAGGGTGGTGTCTTGCCGTAATGACTGCATGGCTCAAGACTGACATATAGCGTACAGTCATCGTAGGTGTCTATACCTTTTGCTTCTGCCATATTGATGCAATTAACCTCAGCGTGCGGACCGCCGTACATTTGGTGCCAACCTTCGGCTACCACTTCGTCCTTACCACTTCTTTTACGTACCAACACAGCACCCACCATAGGATTGGGAGCCACATAGTATTCTCCAATGCGAGCCAAATGAAGGCAACGCGACATATATAATTCGTCCTTGGTCATCATAACGGCGCAAAAATAAACCTTTTTCACGATTGACCTACAATTCTTTGCCCCCGTATAAGTCGTTTTTACCCCTAAATAGGAAATACAATCCCAAAATGAATAACTTTTTCACATTTGTTTTTGTGTTAACAGGTGCGAATATATTTTTGCTTGACTTTTTATGTCTTCTCTTGTTATGAAACATTATTTCTCTTATATCAGCGACTCCATTGTTGCCAACTGGGATAGGGTGGCGCTAACCGATTTTGAGACAGGCTTTTCTTACACCTACGGCGAGGTGGCAAAGAAAATAGCGTGGTTGAATATTCTCTTTGAGCAACTTGGGATAAAAAAAGGCGATAAAGTGGCTATCTGTGGCAAGAACTGCGCTAATTGGGGCGTGGCTTATCTGTCTATTGCGGCAGCCAAAGGTGTGGCAGTCAGTATATTACCCGAATTCACAGGTGATAGTATTCACGAGTTGGTCAATCATTCAGAAGCCAAGGTGCTGTTTGTCGGACCGTGGATAAAAAACAGAATCAGTTTTGACAAAATGCCTAATATAGAGGCTTTTATTGCTATTGAGGACTTCTCGATAATGAAAAGCAATAAGGTGATTGACCTTAACGAAACAGACAGAATGTTTGCTTCTTGTTATCCGAATGGCTTTACCACGAGTGATGTTAGTCTTCCTATTGACAATATGGACGAGGTGGCTCTTATCAACTACACCTCCGGCTCCACAGGTTCGCCAAAGGGAGTTATGGTAACTCACGCCAACCTCTCCTCCAACGTCATTTACGGACAGGATAATATACCTAATAATCCGTCATTCAATATGGTGTCAATGTTGCCATTGGCTCACATGTTCGGACTGATGTTCGAGTTCTTATATCAGTTGGCAGGCGGCACACACGTCTATTTCCTTACCAAGAGTCTTACCCCCACTATGTTGCTTAAAGCCTTCTCCGAAGTTCAGCCCTATATGATACTGACCGTCCCCTTGGTGGTGGAGAAGATTTTCCGCTCAAAGATATTCCCTGCTATCAACAAGCCTTTGGTAAAGGTATTGTGGAATATGCCGCTTATCAATCGTCCTATACGCCGTAAGGTTCATCAACAGTTGTTGCAAGCCTTTGGCGGCAAACTGCTGTATCTTATCATCGGCGGTGCGGCTCTCAATAAGGACGTGGAGCATTGTCTTAAACAAATCCGCTTCCCCTATCTTGTCGGTTATGGAATGACCGAATGTGCTCCCTTGATATGCTATGCTGATTGGAAGAGTTTTGTTGAGGGTTCTTGCGGTAGAGTGGTCAGCCGTATGGAGATGAAGATTGACAGCGACAACCCCTATAAGCAGGAAGGCGAAGTGCTTGTGCGTGGTGCTGCTGTTATGCGTGGTTACTACAAGAACTTGCAAGCCACCGACAATATCTTTACCGAAGACGGTTGGATGCGAACAGGTGATATCGGTATAATTGACAAAGAAGGTAATCTGTTTTTGCGTGGCAGGTCGAAGAATATGATTCTTGGTGCCAACGGACAGAATATCTATCCCGAGGAGATTGAGGACAAACTCAACTCATTGGAAGGAGTAAGCGAGTCGGTAGTGATAGAGCGAGATGGTAAGATTATAGCCCTTGTCTATGCGGAGAACTACTCGCAGGAGAGAAAGACTGAATTGGAGCAACTGATGAAAGACAATTTAGTGCGCTTGAATGAAATGCTGCCTAACTATTCTATGGTCAGCAACATAGAGTTGGTAGAGCAAGAGTTTGAGAAAACACCCAAGAAAAGTATTAAACGCTTTATGTATAAGTAGGCGCAAAGACAAGAGAGAAGGAGTAAGTGTTTTGTTTAATAAAATGACCAATTAGTCAAAAAAATCATATAAATCGCAGCAATAAATTTTTTTTTTGCTGCGATTTATTGCATTTGTATCATAGGGCTTTTACTTTTGCCGCTCAACGGTTAACAATGCTTACTTATGGTGCGTATGAAACAGTTATCCTACTTTAGTAGTTTTGGGGTGTCTTTCTATAAAAGGCTTGTAGTATATATATTGTCTTGTTTAATTGTTCCGTGTGTTTGCGCGCGAATACCAACCAATCCTAAAAGAAGTAGTGCTGACACCATAGTACAAACTACGATTATTGACTTGCCTTTATTAGGCACCAATCTTGTATCTTCGCCTGCAAAAGCACCGCAAGAAGAATGTTGCCCGAATCAGAAGGTGGAAGGACAAAAAGCGGCGTTCTTTTATGATGCTGATGATATCGACATCTACACTTTCAGAAATAGTGCAGACTATTATGGCGATGCTGATTGGGGAACAATCAGTAATCGTTATCAAGCCGGATACTATGTTAGCAATGACTATTTTATATATATAGATGTTATGTCTTCGCGAACCGATGTGAACCTATTGGACGAGTTTAGGCTTTGTTTCTGGATGGGTACATCGCTTGCCGGAAAAACAAAGACTTATGCCAATGGTAAAGTAGGGCCTAAACCGGGTACATATAATATTCAGGTTCCCTCTTTCTACTCATATAGAATAGGTAAATATAATTATACCTGTTACTATTTTTGGGCATGGTATAATGGCATATTACCATCGCAACCTACGGTGGTGGGCTATACCACTTATGCAGGTGGAACAGACTGTGATTGGATTGAGTGGACTTGTCCGTTCTCTTCTTGGGGACATAAGTATGGAACGTCATATTCCCTTTTTCAGAACTTTAATAATTTCACTGTTAAGATAGAAGACGATGACGAAGGGAATATGTTTGTCAATGTCTATCTGAATGAAGAATGTAATTCCGGTATTACTATTGGTAAGAAGACTAATTATGCCTTAAATACTACTGTTGTCGGTCAAGGTTATGTAACCACTTCTCCCGCTTGTGTCTATCACTCGTCAGGAGAGAAAGTTACTCTCACTCCTGTTCCCAATAATAGTAGTATCTGTTTTGATGGTTGGACGGGCGATGACGCTTCGTATATAGTTGATAATGGTAATGGTACATACTCTATTACGATGCTCAATCGAGATATGAACATTACTGCTAATTTCAAGACTTGCACCATTGAAGCCAATGAGAACATCAGTATCTGTTCAGACGAACTGCCCT
>CAMVHW010000047.1 GCA_947167395.1 uncultured Bacteroidales bacterium | reverse complement strand
TATGTCTTTCTTTATACCGTCCTCGCCCCCGACTATATCCACACACGAAGCCATTTGCGCACTCACCTGCATTGTATTATGGGTTATGGGCGAACTCTCGCTTGTGAGAAGCAAGGGAGCGTAGGTCCAAGGCAGAGGCTGATAGTTAGGTCGTTGCGGGTCGTCGGACACGTCCACCGGTATGCGTAAGCACTGCAAGTCCTGCACCAAAGCCGGATTGATACGCACACCATAGCGGAAAAGCATATCGTTGAGGTTCAAGTCCAAAGGCACAATAGGTGTTACCCCGTTTTGCGACAACATCTCGTCGGAGAAACGCACACCATTGACGAGCCAAAACAGTCTGCCGCCCTTCATAAGATACTGATCCAGCACATACTTGTCAGTCTCGCTGAAAGGTCGTTGCGGATCGGCTATAATGACGGCACGATAGCCGTCCAACACGCCTGCCTCATTGCCTATCACGCCTCTGTCAATCTGAAAATATCGGCGCAACTGCTCACACCAGTCATACACCTGTTCCTTGCCCAACTCGCCGTGTCCCTCCAAGAAAGCGATGCGCTCCATGCTGTCTTTCAACAGCGAATAGATAGCCTCCACACACACAAACTCCAAGTTCTCAATCGACTCGTTGAGGTTCTCCTCAGGACTCAAGCCCTTGTTCTGCTTCAAAAGAGGTATGACCATACTTCGCTTACCCGTTTTTAGTTCCATATAGGGCCATACCGTCTGCTGAACGGATTTGCCGTCGCGTGTGCGGTCTTGTATAACTACCGGCCGAAAACCTCGACGCTCCAACAGACTGTACTCGCGAGGCTCTATGTCGCTCATACGAAGACGTATGTTGCGGTTCTTATAATGCAACTCATCGACCATAAACACAGCCGACTGACGAAGACGACGAAAGTCAGAAGACAAATCGCCGTCTAAATACAAAGTTATGTCTAAGGGGGAAGTAACGCGATTGACCGTACTGACAGTCTGTCGGTGAATAGTATAACGCTTGTCGTTTGTCAAGTCCCAACGCACATTGAACCACCGCACATTAAGCCATTGGGGCAGCAACAGCAACACCAATACCGCTACCGCCAACAACACGCATAACCACCTTCTCTGTACGCGGGACATAAAACGAACTCACTTATTTCTTCTCTTTGACAGCCTGCCACACCTCATCGTTAAGACGAACACTATGCTTGGTACGCAGTTCCTTTAACCACTCTTTTTCGAGCAAATCCTGGTAGTCGGTTACCACCTTACCCCGCTCATCAGTGTATTCTTCGGGTTTGGAAATCACCTTACCTACGGTACGAACAACGGGATACTCTTCGCTTGGCACGTACTCAATCTTATTCAAACGGAAAGCGTACTTATCGATAGCCAGACTCTGACCTTTCTTCCATAATCCGCGCTCCACGCGAACCAAGAGCACACTGTCGTTATTGATACGCTGACGGATTACGCTCTGCACGCTATCCAAAGGCATTGTCTTTATAATAGTTTCTGCGCGTTTGGCAGCATCCTTGTCTTTTGCATAAACGATAAATCCCTTAAAACGTTTGTCGTCCCATTTATACTCTTTCTTATGCTCCTCAAAGTATTTTTTCAGTCCTTCCGTATCCTTGCTTGCTCTGTCCCATACGCGGTCAAGACTAATGTCGAACAACAATATACCATCGTGATACTCACGCACCAGATTGCGCAATTCTTCATACTTTTCTTCCAAGTGAGCATCAGCGTATGCAATCACCTCTTCGTCGGTCATATCGCTGCTCAGACCATATTCCCGTCTTGTCTTTCTTACGAACGAGCGTTTGGCTTCGTCCATACGCTCATCGCGCTCAACGTTCCTCTTTATTTGGTCGTAGAGGCTATCCAAGGGCTGTATTCTACGGCGGTCATAGACGGTCAGTATATGCCAGCCATACTCGCTGCGGAAAGGCTTGCTCATCTGTCCTGCCGACAAACCAAAGGCTTCATTCTCAAAGGCTTTGACCATCGTACCGCGAGTAAAATACCCTAAGTCGCCTCCACGAACGGAACTACCTCTGTCGTCGGAATTATCGATAGCCGTCTGCCTGAAATCAGCACCGTTAGCCAACAGGTCATAAATGCTGTCAATGGC
Source organism: uncultured Bacteroidales bacterium (assembly GCA_947167395.1). Taxonomy (GTDB): domain Bacteria; phylum Bacteroidota; class Bacteroidia; order Bacteroidales; family Paludibacteraceae; genus Colicola. The sequence goes on along the minus strand of CAMVHW010000047.1, from coordinate 6,461 downwards.
TTGTTTGGCAGCCTGCTCTTTGGACGGCTCTTTGCGTGAAGCCATCTTCATTATATGCGCGGCGTGAACCTCTTCCGTTTCCACCTCTTCTTCCACCAACGCAATATGCAATCCGAAGGGGCTCTCAAAGACGGGCGTTATACCACCAACAGGAGTGTTATACACAGCGTCTTCAAAACTATAAATATAACGAAAAGGAATGATCCACCCCAACTCGGCACCCAATTTGTCTTTATTGGGGTCGTCGGAGTACTCTTTTGCCAATTCATAGAAATTTTCTTTGCCTTCCACCACACGCTGACGCAGGCTCTCTATTTGGGTGCGAGCCGCAGCGCGAACCGAATCATTAGCGTCTTTGGGACAACGTATAACGATATGCGAAGCACGACGCATATTAGCCATTCGGTTGTAACTCAACCTAATCAGACTATCCACTGCTTGGTCGTCGCGCAGGTACTTATCCACCACTTGCGCACGATAGCCTTTCAATTCCTCGGCAAACTGCGCAGTAGTGTCCAAACGCTCACTCTTGGCTTCTGCCACCTTCAACTTGAAGTTAGTAAACAATTCCATATACTCGTCTATGGATACGCGATTGCTGACAGCCTCGTTGTTGTTCTTGTTGTATATATACAAAAACTCCGATGTGTATATCGGCTCGTCGTCAATCCACATCAACACTTGGTCTTGCTGCATCGGCTCCAAGGTTTGAGCCATTGCGTATAAGGAAAAAATACATAAGAAAAGGGGAAGAATAAGTTTTTTCATAATCGCATCTTCATGTTTTTGTTTGGGCGGCAAAAATAGAGGACTTTTTTATTTTCCGCAAATAAAAGTGCTTTTCTTATAACTTACTTGCTTGGTCACAAAACTAAGCATATTTTTGCAGCCGATTATTTTTAACTCATCCACTATATGGACATTTCTCTTGTCATTCCTCTTTTTAACGAAGAAGAGTCGCTCAGTCCGCTCTATGAATGGATAACCAAAGTGATGACCGCCAACGGTTTTTCCTACGAGATACTGTTTATAGATGACGGTTCAGCCGACGGTTCATGGTCAGTAATCAGCAGTCTTAATAAGTCCAATCCCGAAATAGTCAAGGGCATACGTTTTCGTCGCAATTATGGCAAGTCGGCTGCTCTGTATTGCGGTTTTCAAGCCGCCCAAGGCGATGTGGTTATCACTATGGATGCCGACCTGCAAGACTCGCCCGACGAGATTCCCGAACTCTACCGTATGATAAAGGAGGACGGTTACGACCTTGTCAGCGGCTGGAAGCAGAAACGCTATGACAACGCCTTAACCAAGAACCTGCCTTCCAAACTCTTTAACGCCACTGCTCGCAGGGTAACAGGCATACAACTGCACGATATGAACTGCGGTCTGAAAGCCTATCGCAAGGAGGTGGTGAAGAACATAGAGGTGTTCTCCGAGATGCACCGATACATACCTTATCTTGCCAAGAACGCAGGTTTCAATAAGATAGGCGAGAAGGTGGTTCAACACCGCAAGCGCGAGTTCGGCAGCAGCAAGTTCGGGCTTAACCGCTTCGTCAATGGCTATCTCGACTTGATGACCCTGTGGTTCCTCAACAAGTTCGGCAAACAGCCTATGCACTTCTTCGGTTTGGTGGGCAGTCTGATGTTCTTTATCGGTTTGGTGGCAGTGGTCGTGGTGGCAGGTATGAAACTGTATGCTTTGTCCAAAGGTGTGCCGGCAATGCTGATAGGTGTCAATCCTTATTTCCATATTGCCATACTGATGATGATACTCGGTTGTATGCTTTTCCTTGCCGGTTTCTTGGGCGAACTCATCATACGTAATTCCACTTCACGTAACGACTATCTGATAGGTGAAAGATTAGGATAAGAGATGCTTGCGGGGTGGAATAAATATATGAGTCAGAAGCAGTTGGTGTTGCTGCTCAGTTTCTTTGTAGGAGTATTTTCCGCACTTGCCGCCTTCCTGCTCAAACAATTCATTCATCTTATTCAGCGTTTTCTGGAGCATTATCTTGTTCAAGGCGAATACACTTTTTGGTATTTTGTCTTTCCTATGATCGGCATAACGCTTGCCTCTCTTTTCGTTCATTTTATTGTTCGCGACGACATCAGTCACGGCATAACCAAGATTTTGTATGCCATTTCGCAGCGCAAGTCCATTATCAAGCCGCATAATATGTGGAGTTCGGTAGTGTCGTCTGGGCTGACGATAGGCTTTGGCGGTTCGGTGGGAGCGGAGGCTCCTATTGTGCTGACGGGTGCCGCTATCGGTTCCAACCTTGCCAAACTCTTCCGCCTTGACCAAAAGACGATGATGTTGATGATTGGTTGCGGTGCTGCCGGTGCTATCGGCGGTATATTCAAAGCCCCTATTGCCGGTTTGGTCTTTACGCTGGAAGTGCTGATGATGGACTTGACTATGACCTCTGTGGCTCCGCTGCTCATATCGTCGGTTACAGCCACAGCCATCGCTTATCTCACCACGGGCAACGAGCCTATGTTCAATCTGATGCAGTCAGAGCCTTTCCAAATGAGCAGACTGCCGTGGTATATACTTTTGGGAGTAATGTGCGGGTTGTTCTCTTTGTATTTCACACGTGCCACCAACGGTTTGGAACGATGGTTCAAGCATACATTCCGGTCATTATGGATGAAGATTTTGGTGGGCGGCACGACGCTCGGACTACTCGTTTTCCTCTTTCCGCCTCTCTATGGTGAGGGTTACGATATTATTACGGGGCTTATCAACGGTGACGCACAATCAGCCTATCAGGTCAGTCCGTTGTCGTTTTTAGGAGATAAGTTGCCGGTTGTGATTGTCTATTTTCTGTTGGTTATTCTGCTGAAAGTAGTGGCATCGGTAGCGACCAACGGTGGTGGCGGCGTGGGTGGTATCTTTGCTCCGTCCCTGTTTGTCGGTGCCTTGGTAGGTTATGTCTGCGCTCACGCTATGAGAGCAGTTGGTTTGGATGTGTCGGAAGCCAATTTTGCACTTACGGGTATGGCGGGTTTGATGTCGGGTGTTATGCACGCGCCGCTGACCGGTATCTTCCTCATAGCCGAACTGACAGGCGGGTATCACTTGTTTATGCCGCTTATGGTGGTGTCGGTGGTGGCATACCTCTTTATTCTTGTCTTTGAGCCGCATAGTCTGTATGCTATGCGTTTGGCACAAAAAGGCGAACTGCTCACTCACAACAAAGACCGCTCTGTATTAACACTTATGCACCTCGACTCAGTGCTTGAACAGGACTTGCAGACCGTCCACCCCGATATGACACTGGGCGAACTCATTAAGGTCATAGCCAAGAGCAAACGAAACATCTTCCCCGTCATAGACGACGAGGGCAAACTGAAAGGGGTGTTACTGCTTGACGAAGTGAGAAACATAATGTTCCAGCCACGTCTTTACGACCGCTTCACTATCAGCCAACTTATGACCGCTCCACCTGCCGTGTTGCTCAACACAATGCCGATGGAGAAGGTTATGGAAACATTTGAGGATACAGGTGCGTGGAATCTGCCTGTGGTGGACGAAGAGAAACGTTATCTCGGTATGGTGTCCAAATCCAAGATCTTCAACTCATACCGCAACGTACTTGTCAGTTTCTCCGACGAGTAACTGCTCACATTCGTCCAACAACTGCTTAATCTCTTTGGCTTTCTGCTGATACTCGGCAGCACCTAATGCTCCGGCATTCTCCAACTGACTGACCAAATCCTCAGCCTTCTTTATTTTCTCATCGTAAGTCATTTTTTCTCAATCACATTTTTCAAAAGAAACATCCGCTTGTTTCCTCAACACATATAACATAATCACACTGAGTACGATGCTTACTATGCCCAACCATAGTGTGTCGCCTGTGCCTAATTGATCGGTTACGTCGGCATCGATTACTCCCCTTTGTTCCATATATGCGCTTATGACGGCAAGGCTGTTATTGACGAAATGCATCCATATCGGCAACCACAGACTACCGCTCCACCATAAGGCATAACCGAACACAGCACCAAGCAACATACGCGGCACAAAGCCGTCAAACTGCATGTGCATAGCCGAGAACAGCACTGCCACCACCCAAATAGCAATATGCATCTTGTTGTTTTTAGTCGTTTCATTATTGCCGTAAAAGAGGTTGGTCATCACTCCGCGAAAGCACAACTCTTCCGACAGAGCCGGCAGCAGAGCCATAACCAACAGATTGATCAACAAAGCCCATAGGCTATCCATCTGTAGAAACTTCTCTGTGAGCAAGGCTGCATTGACTTCCATTTGCTTCATCATCGCCTCTATCGGTTCGAGAAAAGCGGGCAGTCCCCAATGCGAATTCAGGTCGGCAAGGAGGTTGATTCCGGGCGCGGCAATCAAAATAAAACACAATCCCCATACGACCTCTTTCCAAGAGACAAGCCTGTCTAAATGCAACCAAGCGACCGGCTGCTCGCTCCACAGGTATGCCACAATAAAGGACGGCAAGAGAAACATACTCAGGGTCTGCATTACCTGCACTGCTTTCAAATGTGCCACGGACTGCCTGTCCGGCACATAGGACCATATACCCATCACCAAGGCGGTCAAGATAAACACAATGCCTATCCACTGAACCACCTTCATTCCCATATTACTATTTTCGTATCTGCCTTTCAACATTGCACTTGTATGTATTTAGTATAACAATCCGAACATATATAGAGGTATGCGGCTCTTATAACCTATCTCCGTATTATCAACAGCGAGAAAACTATTAGGTTCGTCTTTTATTTGGTTGAATGTTTTGCTCGCCCCTCCCACTTCAAAGAGATATGTATCATCCACCAAGAAATCCCCTTTGGGCGGATATTTGAGGTTATGCGTTTGCATTAACTGATTGACAAAGAACGTTTCCCTCACCGTACCTATCTCTGTATTGGTTCCCAATGCATACATCAAGTTGGGGTTGTTAAGGAAGATTTTTTCGGGTCTGCCAAGCGATTTAAGGTTTTTTGTATTATCGGTCAGTAAGGTCAACAAGTCGGCTCTATGAAGGGCGTGAAGCATCTTCATCCCTTGATTTCTACCTGTTTCCAACTGACCATAGAGGGTATTCAAAGTAGGCACTTGCGGTACACTATGCGCCAAGACCACCAACATCTTTTTTGTTTTCTCAATAGTGGCAATGCTGACGTTATCCACAAGAGGATAGTCCGACTCCAACACCTGATTGACAATATGTTGCAGTCTTATCTCGAATCCAGCTTTGATTGATTTATAGAACGGGTAATAACCGTGTTGCAGATAAGCGTTGAAGTAGGGTTGGATATTGCCTATCTTATCTTTTATGTCAAGGGCAATCTGTGTGTGTTTTGTAAGCACATCGTCCAGACTTACTTTGGGTAAATGAGCCACGTTTTCTAATTCCAAATACTCTCGGAATGAAAGCCCCGGCATGTGGTAATCAATCAACCTGCGCGATAAGTCACCCTCACCGGCTTCCAACTGAAGCATTGACGAACCGGTGAAGACTATATGCAAGTCGCTGTATTCATCGTGCAAATTCTTAATGGCTGTTTGCCAATAAGGATAATAGTGCACCTCATCCAAAAAGAGATACCTGCCGCCTTGAGAATAAAAATAGTCCGCAAGTTCTTTTATCGTGTGCGACTTAAACCAAAGATTATCCAACGACACATACAGCACATCGTCAATATCGACAAAGTCTCTCTTTATATGTTGGAGCAACATTGTTGTTTTCCCCACGCCTTTGGCTCCTTTTATTTCTATTAACCTGTCATCCCACACTACCGTGTCCATTATCGGACGTATATAAGCCATATCCACTTGGGAGAGAAAATTATGATATGTCCTTATCAATGACTGAAAATCTTGATCTTCCATAAACTTTACTTGTTTCTTGCCCGCAAAAGTATATCATATAGAAGGTATGCGCAATAGTATAAGTCAAAAAAAAGTCTTTCCAAGTACTAAAATCGGGCATTTTTTAGTACTTGAAAAGACTAAATAGGGCAAAAATCGCTAAAAACAGCACAAAAAAGTACCTGTAAGTACTAAAAACGTGCTGATTTTAGTCTTTGCAGGTACTAATTACTTTACTTCCTAATCAAGTTCTTGCCGGTCATTTCTGCGGGTTGGTCTATACCCATAATATGGCACAGCGAGGGAGCCACATCGGCAAGAATACCGTTATCACATTGTATTCCCTCCACCTTGTCATCGGCAGGGACATAGACAAAGGGCACGGGGTTGAGCGAGTGAGCCGTATTCTCCGTACCGTCCTCATTGACAGCATGGTCGGCATTACCGTGGTCGGCAATGATAATAACATCATAGCCGTTCTTCTGCGCACTCTTAACCACTCTGTCCACACATATATCAATAGTAACGACAGCCTGACGTATAGCCTCATACTTACCAGTATGCCCCACCATATCGCCATTGGCAAAATTAAGAGTTATATA
>CAMVHW010000046.1 GCA_947167395.1 uncultured Bacteroidales bacterium | reverse complement strand
TTCACCGTTCCACGCACATGGAGAGGAAGGAGAGTAATACTCAATTTCGGTGCAGTCGATTGGAGAGCAACAGTATATATCAATGGTATAGAAGCCGGTATGCACGAAGGCGGATATGCACCCTTCTCTATTGACGCTACCCCCTTCCTCAATAAGACAGGTGAGCAAGAACTGACCGTTCGTGTGTATGACTCAACCGACAACGGCTACCAACCACGAGGCAAACAAGTGAGCAGACCACGAAGTATATGGTACACATCCGTTACAGGTATATGGCAAACAGTGTGGATGGAACCTGTTAAAGAGAACTATATAACCTCAGTTGTAGCCAAGGCTGATATAGACCATTCACTAATGCACATAACCGTCTTGACCGACAAGAAGAATAATGATATAATCACAATCAGTCTATTAGATGGAGATAAGCAAGTGGCTCAAGCCAAGGGTATAGCCGGACAAGATATAATTGTTTCGGTTGCCAATGCCAAACTATGGTCGCCCGACAGCCCGTTCCTCTATGATATGCAAGTGAGTCTGTATGAAGGCAGTGAGCGCATAGACCACGTGCAATCATATACCGCGATGCGAAAGATTTCACGTACCAAAGGTGCTGACGGACACTGGCGTATGCAACTGAATAACCGTACCCTGTTCCAGTACGGTCCCTTGGATCAAGGCTGGTGGCCCGACGGACTCTATACAGCACCTACCGACGAGGCACTGCTCTATGACATACAAAAAACCAAAGACCTCGGTTTTAATATGATACGCAAACACGTTAAAGTGGAACCCGCACGTTGGTACTACCATTGCGACCGACTCGGTATGCTCGTATGGCAGGATATGCCTTCGGGCGATATGGGCAACGAATGGGAACCACGTGCCTTCAACGGAGGTACTGACCGCCAACGCACACAACAATCCATCTGCAACTTCTACCGCGAATGGAAAGAGATAATGGACTTCTGTATGCCCTTCCCCTGTGTGGTTATGTGGGTACCATTCAACGAGGCTTGGGGACAATTCGACACTGAGAAAGTGGTTGAGTTCACTCATAACTACGACCCGTCACGACTTGTCAATCAGTCCAGTGGAGGCAACTTCCGTCATACAGGCGATATAACCGACTTGCATAATTACCCCCAACCCGATATGTATCTTTATGATTCATTGCGCGTCAATGTGCTCGGCGAATATGGAGGAATAGGACTGCCTATCGAAGGACACCTCTGGTGGAACCAACGCAACTGGGGCTACATACGCTTCTCAACACCCGAAGAAGTAACTGACGAATATGTTAAATATACACACATACTCAACGACCTTGTTAAACAAGGATTTGCTGCTGCGGTTTATACACAAACAACCGATGTGGAAGGCGAAGTAAATGGTTTAATGACTTATGACAGAAAAATTATGAAAGTAAACGAAGAGGCTGTACGCACAGCCAATCAAGCCGTAATCAATACAGGCAGCCAAACTCAAACCACCCGATCTGGCTTAGACCCAAGACGATTCAACAGCCTGCAACAAGGACACACCACCAATCTCTATGTGCTCGAAAACAAGAGCGGTATGGAAGTGTGCGTAACTAACTTCGGAGGACGAATAGTTTCTATTCTCGTTCCCGATAAAGAAGGCAACAAACAAGATGTTGTTCTCGGATTCGATAACATAGACGATTATGTTAATATACCTTCCGACTTTGGTGCTTGTATAGGACGTTATGCTAATCGTATCAAGGACGGCAAGATAACTATCGATGACCGCCAATACCAACTCGCTACCAATAATTTCGGTCATACTCTCCACGGAGGACCGACAGGTTGGCAGTATCGCGTCTTCCAAGCCGAACAACTGAATGCCTCAACGCTTAAACTCACTGTCGTTTCCGACGATGGCGACAACGGCTTCCCGGGTAGAGTACAGGCAGGCTGTGTCTATACTCTCAATGACGACAATACACTGCGTATCGACTATTTCGGCACTACATCCGCTCCTACAGTCATCAATATGACCAACCATACCTATTTCAATCTCTCCGGCTCGGGAGCAAACACGGCTACCGACCATCTGCTGTGGATTAACTCACAGAGAATGACACCCGTGGACAATACCTTTATGACAACAGGCGAGATACGCGATATACTCCCCGGCACACCATTTGACTTCTTCTCCGCTCCTAAGACCATAGCCCAAGATATCAATGCCGATGACGAGCAACTGAGTAACGGGCACGGTTATGACCATAATTTTATACTCAACCCTGCTGCTGACGGTCTTACTTTGGCTGCCACTCTCTTATGTCCTGCCACAGGTATATGTCTCGATGTACTGACCTCTGAACCCGGCATACAACTCTATACCGGCAATTTCCTCGACGGAACGGTTAAAGGAAAATGCGGCGAGCAATATGCTCACCGCAATGCTGTTTGCCTCGAAACACAGAAATACCCCGACTCGCCTAACAAAGCCGATTGGCCATCACCACTGCTACGTCCGGGGCAGAAATATCAATCAACCACCCTGTTCCGCTTTTCCGTCAAATAGTCTATACAACTCCTACAAAAGGCAACATCCTGCCATAACCGTTGTCGTCCAAACCGCAACCAACAAAGAAATCGGGAGTAAAGTCCGTTATACAGGAGTGTAAAGGATAACTGATAGTGCTTTCACTGCGTTTCAATAATGTTACTACATTGATGGAACGCGGTGCTCTTTCTTCCTTTAAGTAACTGCACATTGCCTCCATTGTAGCACCCGAATCGCAAATATCGTCCAACACAACAACATCCTTACCCTCTATATCCATCTTTGGCATATAATCCCACTCCAACGCACCACGCTCCGTGCCGTGATATGAATGTGCATGTACAAAATATACAGGATTATTCATATCACCCAAATAATCAAACAGGTGCATCGCAAACCAGCAACCACCGTTCATCATCACTATATACACACACTCGTCTGTCAATATCTTTTCCTTCACAAGGCAATCAACCATCTGCTTGATGTGGTGCTGTACCTCTTCCTTCGTGTATTTGACTTTGTAATTAAGCATAAGTCTGTTTCCTTTTTAGTATTTTATTGGTGAAATAAAGTATCAGTCTGTCAGGTAAATGCCTTAATAGAACGGTAAACAACCTGCTCCATATACCGGGCATATACGTCTTCTTCTTTGAGTAAAACAATTTGCGTAACGCCTTATTAACTAATTTGGCAGGTGGCATAATTATTCCTGCCTTGCGCATTATCCTCGCCCATTTGGCAGGAAAGGGTAGGAGAGTGGTGTCCACCGCTCCGGGCAGCATAGCCATAATATGAATAGTCGGTTGCAGTTCGTACCACAAGGCACAACTCAGATTCATTATATACGCCTTGCTCGCATTGTAGAACTGTATTCCGGGTAAAGCAGTGTGGGCAGTCATAGAAGACATGTTCAGTATATAACCCTTGCCCTCTTTCTCCATCATCGGTACAAATAAACGACATAAACGAGTCAACGTCAGTATATGAAGACTTAAGATACACTCAATCTTATCCATACTCACATTGGTCATCCTGTCAAAAATAAGCATACCGACGTTGTTAATAAGAACGGTAACCGTTATGCCATTCTCTATGCAGTAACTGTATATCTTGTCGGCAGCATCGCTTCCCCTGAGGTCTATGCATAACGCTCTTACCTCAACCCCCATTGTCTGCCTTATCTGTTCAGCCTCACGGCTTAACTGCTCCTCTTCATTGCTGACCATCAAGAGCGAGTAACCGTACTGCTCTGCCAATGCCTTTGAATAACATAAACCGATGCCCCGAGAGGCACCGGTTATTACTGCATATCCCATTGTTAATAAACAAAGATGTCTTTGATACTCAATTTATGAACCTTACCTAATTTCTTTATCGCTTTCATATTCATCTCGTCCTTATTGCCGAGGAACATATAGCGGTAGGTGCGGTTAGCCACATGTTTCTTCTGGAACTCAACCACATCGTCCAAGGTGAGGGTCTTCACCTCGCGGTAGATGTCTTCAAAGCGGTCGTGATCCCAACCTTTATCGCGGAAAGCAAGGTAATTGCCTATGGGGGCTGAACGAACATAACGACGTTTCTCTATGCTCTTCAACAAGGCTTGTTTGGCTTGGTCAAAGGCTGACTGCGACAAAGGCAGGAAATTGCATATCGAGTCGAAGGTCTGCAAGCAATCCTCTAATTTGTCGTTCTGCGTGATGACGTATGTGAAGAAGGTATTGTTCTCGTGTTGGCGTGAAGCCATACTGTAATAAGCCGATGAGGTATAGCACAAGGCACGTGCTTCACGCATCTCTTGGAACACTATCGAACCCATCGAACCGGAGAAATACTCGTTGTACAGACGTATGACAGCCTCATCACGAGGTGTGTATTCCTCACCCCAGTTGGCATAACCGAAGTAGTAGGTGGTGTTGGCACTGAAAGGTGCAATATATACCTCACTCTTCTTGACCACTTCCGGTCTTAACGGTTCAGCGTGAATCTGACCGCCTATCTTACCCTGTGCCACAATGCGCGAGGACGAGGTGAGTGTGTTTTTCAAGTCTTGCTCCGACATCGGACCATAGTAGGTTATGCGGGACATACCCGGAATAATCTCACGAAGACGCTCCAACACCTGCTCACCGGTCATCTTGTTCATTTGCTTCGGTGTCAAAGTCATATTCTCCCATACCTTCTTGCCGTACTGACCTCTGCCACGCAACTTACCAAAACAGGTACGTTGGTCAAGTTTGCCATCCTCATGACTCTTAATACGGTCGTTAACAACCTCTTTATATATGTTCTCATCGGCTGTGGCTGTCATCACCCAATCTTCCATCAGTTTCAAGGTCTGCTCAAAGTTCTCCTGCAAACCGTAGATAGAGAAGTGTGTCTCATTGGTGGAAGTGTAAGCACTCGCCTCGGCTGCAAGTTGATACAATGCCGACTGATACTCGTCGGTGGTCTGTGTGGCAGTGCCTAAATAACTGATAAGGTCGGTGGCAAGCGACAGAACAGGGTCTTGGGCTGAACCTTTCTCAATAACGAACTCCAACGAGAAGAGTTCGTTTTCCTTGTTCTGACAATAGATTAACTCCTGTCCGTTAGCGAGTAGGCTGCGGCTCAAATCGTTCTTAAAATCGAGGAACTGTGGCTTGATAGGTTCTTCCTTCATAGCCGACAGACGAGCCATAAACGCCGACTGTGCCTCACGATTCATTTCAATGGGAGTAATGGCGGGCTTGTCCACCTTGGGAGGATTAACATCCGCACCCGTTACTTTCTTCACGCAAGCGTAACTATCGGTGAAATACTGATTGGCTACACGCACAATATCTGCTTTGGTCAGTTGAGCCTTGCGATCCAACTCTCCGATAATATCCTCGTAAGGAATATCATAAATGAACGCAGTCAAGAACTGATTGGCACGCGAACGGTTTGACTCCAGGCTCTGCATCTCATATCTGCGATGATTGGCTATGATGGCTTTTAACATTTCTTCTGAGAACTCACCTTTTTTCAGTTTCTCCACCTCGTTAAGCAATAAGGTGCGAACATCTTCCAAATCCTGTCCCTCTTTGGGTACACCTATAAGGTAGAATGTGGTGAAATCCTTACCCGACATAGGACCGGCATCGGCTCCCAACAGCAACTGCTTTTGGGTTATATCCACGTCCATCAAACCGCATTTGCCGTTGCTCAACACGCTCGACATAACCTCTATGGCATCTATGTCTTTATGAGTAATCTCAGGGAAACGCCAACCTAACCACAACTCCGGCGACTCCTTACCATACACAACCGTGTCTTTGTGTTGCGTCAAAAAGGCTTGCTTGGGCGCAACAAACTGAGGTATATCATTGCTCGGCTCCCAATCGCCAAAATAACGATCGATAGTGGCTATGGTCTTATCAAAATCCAAGTCACCTGCTAAGCATATAACCACATTATTAGGACGATAATAGTCCTTGTAGAACTGCTTGATGTTTTTCAGTGAAGGGTTCTTCAAGTGCTCTTGCGTGCCTATAATAGAGTGCTGACGATAAGATACTTGTGGATAGAGTATGTTGTCAATAGCAAGCATCACCTTGTCTTGGTCCATAGTGCTGTACATATTAAACTCCTCATACACAGCCTCCAATTCGGTGTGAAAACCACGTATCACCATATCCTTAAAGCGACCGCTCTCTATCATTGCCCAACGCTCAATCTCATTGGAAGGTATAATCTCGTGATAGCAAGTACGGTCATTGGCGGTGTATGCATTAACGCCCGTGGCACCTATAAGCGACATCAACTTGTCAAACTCATTGGCTACCGCAATCTTCGACCCCTCATAACTCAAACTGTCGATCACGTGATAAATCTGTTTGCGTTTCTCTGCATCGGTGGTTCTACCGTACAACTCATATAACTCATCTATCTGAGCAAGGATGGGAGCCTCTTTCTCATAATCGGTGGTTCCATACTGCTTCGTTCCCTTGAACATTATATGTTCCAAATAGTGAGCCAAACCTGTCGATGTTTCCGGATCGTTCTGACCACCTGCACGAACACCTATCATTGTCTGTATCTCAGGCTTCTCTGCATTGCGGGTCATATATACCGTTAAACCATTACTCAACACATACCGGCGAGCCTGCATAGGGTCGTTGGCAAATGTGGCATACTCATACTCCGTGGCAAAGGCCGATAACGACACCATCGCCAACATTAACATAATAACTTTCTTCATGTCTTAAATCAATTATCAATTATCCATTGTCAATTATCCATTCACCATCGTTACGTCCACATGCGGATATGCAAACTGATAACCTTTCTGTGGCAATTCGGTATAGAAGCGTTCTGTCATACCAAAATATACATTCCAGTAGTCAGTGCTTCTTACCCAACAGCGAACAACAAAGGTAATATCGTTGGCATTCAGTGATTTGAGTGCTACAAAAGGTGCAGGAATGCTGTCCATCATATAACCAACTGTGGTTAGTTGGTATCTGCTTGAATCAAATTCCTTATACAACTCTTTAATGTTGGTCTGCTCATTCAATACCCTTTCGTCCTTGCTTACAATATCCAGAATGGTCTGTTTGCACCCTTCCGCATCGCTGCCATAGGCTACGCTCACTTCCCAATCCACACGCCTTAACGGGCGAGCCGAGTAGTTATCTATCGTGCCGTTGGATAACGCACCATTGGGCAACACAATCACCCTGTTGTCGTTAGTCAGCACCTTAGTTGAGGTTATGTTAACCTCCATCACCGTACCGCAAGTACCTTGTGCGTCTATCCAGTCGCCTACCTTGAATGGCTTGAACACCAACAACATTATTCCGCCTGCAAAGTTCTGCACCGTTCCCGACAACGCCATACCTATCGCCATGCCGCCGGCGGCTAACAATGCAGCCAAGGAGGTCGTATCCACTCCTAACGTACTCACCGTAACGATAATCAACATTACAGTCAGCGTTATGCTCACTGCTGAGGTGGTGAACGTGGCTATTGTCGGCTCAGTATTACGACGCTTAAACGAACGCTGAAGCATATTCTTCAACTTACTGATCAGCCACGAACCGACTATGTAGATGGCTAATGCCGCTAATACCTTCAAACCGAAGGTTGTCAGACCTTGCAGTGTTCCACGCCAAAAAGTCTCAGGATCACTCTGCATCTGCATAATCACATTCTGCGTAACTTCTTTCAACGAATCCGCCGGCAAGATTGTCGGATTCGTAATGTCAATGTCTAATAACATATCTTTCTTAAACTGTATTTATACGTTTTTCGCCGCAAAAGTAGTGCTTTTTTTGCGCCCTGGACAAAAATAGTGAAAAAAATGATTTAGTATGGCATATCTCAAAATCGATTGTACTTTTGCGTGTTGTTAAATCCCTAAACATTGATATACTATGAAATCACTAAAAGGAACAAAGACCGAGCAAAACCTTATGGAGGCATTTGCAGGCGAGAGTATGGCACGCAATAAATACACTTTCTTTGCCTCCAAAGCGAAGAAAGACGGCTATGTGCAGATAAGCAAAATCTTTGAAGAAACGGCAGCCAACGAAAAAGAACATGCCGAGATATGGTATAAGTATCTTAACGGAGGTTCGGTCAGTCCAACCACCGATAACCTTGCAGCAGCGGCTGAAGGAGAGAATGCAGAATGGACTGATATGTATGCTCGTATGGCTAAGGAAGCGCGCGCAGAAGGCTTTGACGAAATAGCGGAGAAGTTTGAACAAGTGGGAGCCATAGAGAAACACCACGAAGAACGTTACCGTAAGTTGTTGAAAAACATAGAAGATAAGGTGGTCTTTTCTCGCGAAGGCGATTGTATTTGGCAGTGCAGCAACTGCGGACATATAGTGGTTGGCAAACAAGCCCCCGAAGAGTGCCCCGTATGCCACCACTCGCAAGCGTATTTCCAATTATTGGCGGAAAATTACTAAATTGTGGATATTATTAAAAAATAATAGTGTGTAAATCAGAAAAAAATATTTTCTTTGCCGCCTGAAATCTTCACAGCAAGAAAATAATCATCATATAATATCTATAATTATGGCAAACAAAGAAGAACTGAAGGACGCATTAAAGAATGCTGCCGATAAAGTGCAACAGAAAGTGGCAGAAATAGCAGCAG
>CAMVHW010000045.1 GCA_947167395.1 uncultured Bacteroidales bacterium | reverse complement strand
GGTAAGCCGTTATATCCCGACGATGTTGAACTACCAGACGCATATCGACAACGGATCGATGTTCAACACGCCTCCTGTACTGCCGGTTTATACCGCTGTGCTGACCCTTCGTTGGCTCAAGGAAAACGGTGGTGTGAAATGGATTCAGGCACGTAACAAAGCCAAAGCCGACTTGCTGTACAAGTGCCTCGATGAGTCCAAACTCTTCATGCCGACGATCTCCAAGAAAGAGGATCGCAGCCGCATGAACATCTGCTTCGTCTTCAAACCGGAGTATGCAGACTTGCAGGATGATTTCTTCAAGTTTGCTACCGAGCGCGGCATGGTAGGTATCAAGGGTCACCGTCTGGTTGGCGGTTTCCGCGCTTCCTGCTACAACGCAATGGATCTCGAAGGCGTACAGGCACTGGTTGATTGCATCCACGAATTTGAAAAGATGCATTAAGAATGGGATTCTCCTATCTTATACCTATAGGTAATCCTGTTAATCATACGAAAAACAAAAGTATTGAATACATAACTTTAATCAAGACTATGAAAGTACTTGTTGCAACCGAAAAACCCTTTGCGAAAGTAGCCGTGGACGGCATTCGCGAGGTAGTGGAAAAAGCAGGTTATGAACTTGCTCTCCTTGAGAAATATACAGCCAAGCAGCAGTTGCTCGACGCTGTGAAAGATGCAGACGCTATCATTATCCGTTCGGATATTGTTGATAACGAAGTGCTGGAAGCTGCCAAACAACTCAAGATTGTTGTTCGTGCCGGTGCCGGCTTTGACAATATCGACCTCGAAGCAGCAACCGCTCATAAGGTAGTGGCTATGAATACTCCCGGTCAGAACTCCAACGCTGTGGCTGAATTGGCACTCGGTCTGATGGTTTATGCCGTTCGTAATATGTATAACGGAACGAGTGGAACCGAACTGAAAGGCAAGAAACTGGGTATTCACGCTTTCGGTAACGTTGGACGCAACGTGGCTCGTATAGCACAAGGTTTCGGTATGGAAGTATATGCTTACGATGCATATTGCCCCGATCAGGCTATGATTGACGCTAACGTTACTCCTCTCCATAGCGCAGAAGAACTGTATAAGACTTGCAACGTCATCAGTCTTCATATCCCCGCAACGGCTGAGACCAAGCAGTCTATCAACTATGCTCTGCTCTCCAATATGCCGGCTCCCGCATTGCTCGTCAACACGGCTCGCAAAGAAGTCATCAATGAGGAAGAACTGATTCGCCTTATGCAAGAGCGTAGCGACTTCCGCTATGTAACCGACATTATGCCTGCTGCCGACGAGAAGATGAAAGAACTCTTCCTTGGTCGTTACTTCGCTACCCCGAAGAAAATGGGTGCGCAAACAGCCGAAGCCAATATCAATGCCGGTATCGCTGCCGCTAATCAGATTGTTGATTTCTTCCAAACGGGCAACACCCGCTTCCAAGTAAATAAATGATACTGTGAAGAGCGCGTTACGCATATTGCTGTTCATTACTCTCTGCTCTCTGCCTTTCGGTATGAGAGCGGAGAGTTTTGTTACTTGTACCTCCTATGGTAAACAACCTTATATAGTTGAGCAGACCGAAGGAGTAAGATGTGTATTCGTCTTTGAGCATATCGGCGATGCCTCTTTCTCCACACCATCGTTGGCTGACTGGTATGAATATCCGAATATGTCAACCCCGGTGGCTGCCAATACAGATACATATATAGACCTCAAAGACGGTGCTACTTATTTAGTTATCAGCGGCACCCATCGCGACTCTTTTGCCGTCTTTGATTACTCTGCCTATCGTATTGCCGCTCAATCCTTTACTGCTACGCTGACTTGCGACAACTCGCTGCTCAGCGTCGATGTCCCTGAAATGACCTATTTCTCTTTCACGGGACAAGCCCATTCGCTCAAACGCGACTTCGTGGCACGTTACACCAACGTCAGACGCGACTCAACATCGTGGGTTGATGAGGACAGAGAAGACTCGCTGCTCGTTACCCAACCTCGCAATATATCGCTGAATACTAAAATACTCAAACATACACAAATAGACCTGGTCGGCGACCGCTTTGCCGAACATTTCTACGACAAGCCGGACCTCGTGCGTATTAACCTCAGCGACCTGCACCCCGTTGCCATTGACTTTATACCTAAATCATACACTCTGCTTCGTGGTACGCAACGTGAAAACGAAATAGAACGCATAATAGACGAAACCGTTCTTACAGGTTCGGCTCCCCTTAATGTCCTCTTCCGTGCTAATGCCACTCCGCTCACCACTGTCTATGCGTGGGAAGTAATGCGCTCGGAAGAAAGACTGACCTCACGTACCGACACAGAAACACGATTCCAGTTTGAACAAACAGGCAAATATACAGTCAATCTGCATATTGCCAACGACGATTGTGAGTGTGATACATCTTTCCAGATTGATGCCAAAGAGTCGATGCTCGCTGTGCCTAATATATTCACTCCCAATGGTGACGGCGTTAATGATGAGTTCCGCGTGGCATACCGCTCTATCGGTACATTCTCAATGCTTGTGTTCGACCGTTGGCAGCACCAAGTCTATTCGTCCAACGACCCGGCAAGAGGTTGGGACGGAACAGTCAACGGCAGACCGGCAGCAGAAAGTGCTTATACATACATAATTGAAGCAGTCGGTACAGACGGAGTGAAGTATAAAAAGAAGGGATTGGTCAACCTGTTGAGAGGTAAGAAATAAATTGACAATCTTCTTTATGAATCAACAAGATATACAAACTGTTAAACAACGCTTCGGTATTATTGGTACCAATCCGCAGTTGCAACGAGCCATTGAGGTTGCCTTGCAAGTCGCCAAAACAGACCTCAGTGTGCTGGTAACAGGCGAATCAGGTGTAGGAAAAGAGTTCTTTCCGCAAATCATACATACTTATTCCACTCGCAAACACGGACCGTACTTTGCGGTCAACTGCGGTGCTATACCAGAAGGAACGATTGACAGCGAACTCTTTGGGCACGAGAAAGGTGCTTATACTGATGCCAAGTCGGAGAGAAAAGGCTATTTTGAGATTGCCAACGGCGGTACGCTTTTCCTTGACGAAGTGGGTGAACTGCCTTTGCCGACACAGGTAAGACTATTGCGTGTATTGGAAACGGGCGAGTTCATTCGTATGGGTTCCAGCCAAGTGCAAAAGACCTCTGTCCGTGTGGTGGCTGCTACCAATCTGAATATGCAGCAAGCCATCAATAACGGTCGCTTTCGTGAAGACCTCTACTATCGTCTTAGCGCAGTGGAAATACGTGTGCCGGCTCTTAGGGAGAGGAAAGAGGACATACCCTTACTTTTTCGTACGTTTGCCGTTGATTTCAGCGAGAAGTACCGTATGCCCCCTGTAAGGCTTAACGATGAGGCAACAGAACAGCTGCGCAACTACTATTGGAACGGTAATGTGCGCCAACTCAAAAACGTGGCTGAACGTATATCGGTCATCGAAACTAATCACGACATAACTGCTGATATATTACGCAACTATCTGCCTTCCAATGAAATGGAAAAAGGCTTGCAGTTGATAGGCGTTCAACGGCAAGGCGACCCCTATATGAACGAGAGAGAGTTGCTATATAAGGTTCTGTTTGATATGAAACGTGATATAGCGGAACTCAAACAACAGATGGGGGCGCAATCTTCGCCGGTCGTTTCAGTGCAACCTTCTGCGCCCATTGTGCATCAGCACTCCGACGACGACTTATTCCAATCGGTGGAAGAAGTGAAGGACGAGCCGAGCAACATTGTCGAAATGGAGAAGGAAATAATCCGTCGTGCCTTAATCCATCACCAAGGTAATCGCAAGGCTGCGGCTGCGGCTATCGGTATGAGCGAACGCACACTGTATAGGAAAATAAAGGAGTACGGACTATGATAAGTCGCAAACACATCAAGACCATTATATTCTCACTTATGGGTATTGTGTGTATGTCGCTTACTGCGTGTTCTATCTCCTATCGTTTTAACGGTGCCAGTATCGACTATACCAAAACACAAACCATCTCCATAGCCGACTTCCCTAACCACGCAGCATTGGTCAACCCCTCTTTGAGCAACGACTTCAGTGAGGCTCTGCGCGACATCTTCGCACGACAAACACGCTTGGAGATGGTTCCGCAAAACGGAGACCTTGAATTGGAAGGAGAGATAACCGGCTATACCATAACACCTATGGCTATTGCGGCAGATAGTTATGCAGCAGAAACCAAACTGACCATAACTATTAAAGTGAAATTTACCAATAATGTTAATCTCGCAGAGAGTTTTGAACGCTCATACACAGCATACCAAACCTTCGATGCCTCACGCATACTATCGGACGTGCAAGACGAACTATGCGCAACAATGATAACCGAATTGACGGAAAGCATCTTTAATGACACTGTGGCAAGATGGTAATAACAAAAGCATAAACTTAAAATCTATATACTATGGAACAGCAAGAACTTCAACGAATTATTGATACAGCCAAGACTTGGCTTACCGATGCTTATGACCAACAGACACAAGCACAAGTACGCGCAATGTTAGAAGCCGATGATAAGACCGAACTTATCGACTCTTTCTATCGCACTCTGGAGTTTGGAACAGGCGGTTTGCGTGGCATAATGGGACCGGGCACCAACCGTATGAACCAATATATTGTGGCACAAGCCACGCAAGGTTTTGCCAACTACCTGCTGAAAGTACAACAACAAGGCGGCTTCAAAACTCTGAAAGGCAACCAACTCAGTGTAGTGGTTGGACACGACTGCCGCAACAACGGTCGCTTGTTCGCCGAAACAGTGGCTGACGTGTTTGCTGCCAACGGAATAAAAGTCTATCTCTTTGAAAGCCTTCGTCCCACACCCGAAGTAAGTTTTGCCATACGCCAATTAGGCTGTCAAGGTGGCGTTAACGTTACGGCTTCGCACAACCCCAAAGAATACAACGGCTACAAAGCCTATTGGGAAGACGGTTCGCAGGTTCTTCAACCGCACGACCAAGGGATTATAGACGAGGTTAATCGCGTCAATATGGAAGACGTTAAACGTAATGGCGACAAGCAACTGATCGAGATTATCGGTGGTGAGATGGACTATGACTATATGATGGCAGTCAAGAGCGTGATGATAGACCAAGACGTTATCCTGCGTCATAAAGACCTGAACATAGTCTATACACCTCTTCACGGAACGGGCAGACAGATTGTTCCTATGTGTCTGCGCTCGTGGGGATTCCAAAACATACACGTCGTTCCCGAGCAGATGGTTATCGACGGCAATTTCTCAACAGTCGTTTCACCCAACCCCGAGAATGCTGAAGCAATGACACTCGGCATGAAACTCGGTACGCAAATCAATGCCGACCTCGTTATCGCTTCCGACCCCGATGCCGACCGTATCGCTATCGTGGTACGCAACCACAAGAACGAGTGGGTAATCATCAATGGTAACCAAACCTGTATGATGTATTGCTACTATATTATCAACAATATGAAACGTCTTGGCAAGATGCGTGACGATATGTACCTCGTTAAGACTATCGTTACCAGCGAAATCATACGTCGTATAGCCGACCGGCAAGGAGTTACACTCACCGACGAATATACAGGCTTTAAGTGGATAGCCAATCGTATTCGTATGTGGGAAGGTGAGCGTAAGTATATAGGCGGCGGTGAAGAGAGTTTCGGTTTCATGGCTTATGATGCCGTGCGTGATAAATGCTCTCCTTCGGCTATTTGCCTTATATGCGAGATTGCTGCTTACGCCAAAGACCAAGGACTGTCGCTATATGACTATCTGCTCAATATCTATATGGAATACGGTTTCCAGCGTGAAGCAACAATCAATATCGTTCGTCCGGGCAAGACAGGTGCCGACGAGATAAAGCAGATGATGGCTTCCTATCGTCAGAACCCGCCGCAAGAAATTGCAGGTGAGAGAGTGATACGTATGAAAGATTATCAGTCGCTCGTGCAAAAAGACTTTAACAATGGTAAGGTCAGCGAATCACCTATCACAATGGCTCTCAACGCCACCTCCAATGTCTTGCAGTTCTTCACGGAAGGCGGACTCAAAGTCAGTGTGCGACCTTCAGGTACAGAACCTAAAATCAAATTCTATTTCGAGATACCCGCTACAATGAATAACATTGACGAGTATGAGAAAGCAACCTTAGAGGCTGAACAACGTATCCCTGCAATCAAGAAATCATTAGGTTTGGAATGAATATGAAGAAAAGAAAAATTGCCATAGTGGCAGGCGGCGACAGTTCGGAATACGAAGTGTCGCTGCGTAGTGCCACCGGCATACTGTCTTGGATTGATACAGACAAGTATGAGGCGCAGATAGTGGAACTGAAAGGAGCAGACAAAGCAACGCTTAACTCCCTCACCGACTACGATTTCGTATATATAACCATACATGGCACACCCGGCGAGAACGGACTACTGCAAGGCTATTTGGAGATGATGCGCATACCGTATAGTTGCTGCAATGTGTTGGCTGCTTCGCTCACTTTCAATAAGTTCACTTGCAACCACTACCTCCACGACTTCGGTATCAACATAGCCGAGAGCATACTCCTGCGTCGTTTTGGCAAGCGTCCATCCGATGAGGAGATAGTCAAAACGATAGGCTTGCCCTGTTTCATAAAGAGCAATGTCGGAGGCAGTTCGTTTGGCTGCACCAAGGTCAAGACTATCGAACAGGTCTCGCCCGCCATCGATTTTGCTTTCAAGGAAGGCGATGAAGTGATTTGCGAGTCGTTGCTCGTAGGTACAGAGGTTACTTGCGGTATGTACAAGACCAGCAATCGTACAGTCATTTTCCCTGTAACGGAAGTGGTTACCGACAACGAGTTCTTTGACTATGATGCCAAGTATAATGGTCAGGTGCAGGAGATTACTCCGGCACGCATACCCGATGAACAAAGAGACCAAGTGCAGGCACTGACAGACAAGATATATGACCTCATAGGTTGTGCCGGACTTATTCGTGCTGATTTTATCATTGCCAAGAACGGAGAAATCAGCCTTTTGGAAGTCAATACCACTCCCGGAACCACCCCCACTTCCTTCATACCGCAACAAGTACGTGCGGCAGGTATGGAAATGAAAGACGTACTCACGGAAATCATTGAAGACCAAATAAAAAGAAAACAATAAAGATGGATTTCAATAATCTGTTGCATAATCTCGACTTCCCGACCGCACCTGACGGCTTATATGAACCTATCGTATATACCTTGGCTTCAGGCGGTAAACGCTTACGACCACAATTAGTCTTGCTTGGATCACAACTCTTTGACGGTCAGGAGCAAGATGTGCAGCCTGCCGCCTTGGCTATTGAGGTCTTTCATAATTTTACCCTCCTTCACGACGACGTGATGGACAAAGCAGATGTTCGTCGTGGCAGACCTACTGTACACGTCAAATGGAACGAGAACACCGCTATCTTATCAGGCGACCAGATGCTAATAGAAGCATACAAACTGCTCTCACAAGTTAGTGAGGACAAACTGCCGCGTGTGCTTCAACTCTTCAATCAAATGGCAACCGCTATTTGCGAAGGGCAGCAGTATGATATGGATTTTGAAAGCAGAGAGGATGTCGCCATTGACGAATATATACAGATGATTCGTCTCAAGACGGCGGTGCTGTTAGGTTATGCCCTACGAATAGGAGCATATATAGCCGGAGCGGACGACCAACAGCAACAATCGCTCTTCGACTATGGTATCAATATAGGTTTGGCTTTTCAAATACAAGACGACCTGTTGGACGTTTATGGCGACCCTGCAACATTTGGTAAAGCCATAGGAGGAGACATACTCTGCGGAAAAAAGACATTTATGCTGCTCACCGCCTTCAAGAAAGCATCTTCGGAAATACGCCAAGAGTTACAGCAAACACTCCTACGCACCGATATGACGAACAATGAGAAAATTTCTGCCGTAACTGCTGTTTATGATATGTTGAATGTAAGACAAGACGCTGAAAAATTTATACAACATTATACTGACAATGCCTTGCTATGTCTTCAACAACTCCCTCTAAACGAAGCCAATAACCGCCTGCGTGAATTGGCTGAAAAACTTTCGGAAAGAAAACGATGAGATGATATACATTCGGATATTAAATTTTAAGCCTTATGCCCTATCGCCGCTTACCTAATACTGACCAAACACGACTGAAAGCACTCCAAACAGCCGTCCAACGCGCCTCCGAAGCCGAGTTTAACGAGCAAGTGCTCAAATACCAAACCCTGTCAGAAGCACAGAACTTCCTACTTCGTTTTGAAAATGCAGTCAGTCGTTACCACGATAATTTCCGAACGCGTGTCTCTACCAACAAGGACTACCGTAAAGTGGTGCAGAATGTTCGGATGTATATCTCTCACTTCATTCAAGTACTCAATATGGCGGTTATGCGCGGTGAGATAAAGAAAGTACATAAAGAACTCTATCATCTCGACCCCGACAACCACTTCTTGCCCGATTTGAGTTCGGAAGAAGACCTTATGGTATGGGGACAAAACATAATAGAAGGAGAGAAGCAACGTATTGCACAAGGCGGCTATCCTATGCAGAACCCAAGCATAACCAAGGTTAATGTCTATTACGAGATATTTAAGGAACAGCAAGTTAATCAGAATATACATCGCAAGACGGAAGAACGTATATACGGCGACCTCGAAGATCTGCGTAAAGATGCCGACCGTATAATTTTGGATATATGGAATCAGGT
>CAMVHW010000044.1 GCA_947167395.1 uncultured Bacteroidales bacterium | reverse complement strand
TTTGTGTAGGCACTCGTCCTACTCCTGAGAGCGCACTCTCAACGGCAAAGGGCACCAGTATCTTTCCGTCCCATTGCGTTGGTTGGGCAAGTCCTTTTTCAACTATTGCATAGTCCCACAATCCGTTCAAGTTCTGCCATTCGTGTCTTTGCAGTTGCGGACGCGGGTATTCCGGCAGTGGGTTAGCGGGATTGACTTGTTCAGCCCACGGAGTGAGTATATGCTCACCGGCAGGTTGCCATGTGGCTGCTGGTTCTTTACTTTGGCAAGCCGTCAAGAGCAGCATTGCCGGTAGAATAATAGCCGATAGGGCTACGAGAGAAAATTGATGGTGAGTCATATTGAGTTGATAGTTGAAAATTGATAGTTGAAAGAAGTTGGAAAGTTTATAGTTTACAGTTTATAGAAGTTATACTATCCTTCCTTGTTCGACTTGGAAGATACGGATGTCTTGTTGTGGGTTTTCAGAGAGTCGTCCGGCGAGGTGGTTGAGGTCGGTATCAGTTAGGAAGATCTGTGAAAAGGGTTGGTGTATAGTGAGCGATAGCGAAGGCAGTACGAGTGTGTCTTGCAGCACAAATTGCAGCAGTTGTGCCACGCGGTTACTATCCAAACGGTCGAAAAGGTCGTCTAACAGGAGCAGAGGTTGGTGGTGTGTTTGCTGCGAAAGGAACAGAGCCTGCGCCAAGCGAAGAGCCAAGAGGCAGGTTTTTATCTGCCCTTGCGAAGCCACTTGTTTGAGCGGGAAGGTGTCCGAAGCAGATAGCCCATTAGAGGAAACCTCATTTGAACCTATGTATGTCAGCAGCAGATCGTCTTTGTGTATGCCCACCGAGGTCCAGCCTAAAATAGTGTCTCTTTGTCGTGTCGAGAGCCACGCATCCGGCAGTTGGCGTTCAGAAAGTTGGCTATAATAGGAAAGACTAACCTGCTCATTGCCATTAGAAAGGATATGATAGGTATCTTCAAAGAAGGGTAAGAAGTGATTGATAAACTGCTTTCGTGCTTCGTAAATCTGTTCTGCCAAGGGCTGCATCTGCTCCTCGTAAATACTCAACATCGAGAGGTCTGTTTGCTCTGTTTGTGCATACTGTTTGAGCAGTGCATTGCGTTGGGAGAGGAGTTGATTATAGTTATTGAGCGAGGGGAGATAGGTATGGTCATACTGGGAGATGGTGGAATCAATGAACCGTCGTCTAATGTCGGAGCCGCCGAGTACGAGTTCAATGTCTTGCGGGCTGATGAGCACGAGGGGCAGCAGCCCTATATGATCGCTCAAGCGTTGGTAGGGTTTGTCGCCTCGGCGGAAGAGTTTCTTACTTCCTTGTTTGAGCGCGCAACTGATGGTTATCGTTTCTTCGTCTTTTTCATATATACCTTTGACCATAGCCATCTGCTCGCCGTGGAGGATACATTGGTTATCTTGAAGGGCGAAAGAGGACTTGGTGAAAGAGAGCATATAGATAGCGTCAAGCAGGTTGGTCTTGCCTTGTCCGTTAAGTCCGATGAAGCAGTTGAGCCGGTCTGCAAAACGCAGGTTAGCCTCATGTATATTCTTAAAGTTCAGCAGATTGAGTTCACGCAAAATCATATACTTCGTCGGCTTGAATAGGATTACCTGACAGAATAATCAGTCTTTCCACCACATTACGCAGTTCTCTCACGTTGCCTGACCAGTGTCTGTCTTGCAGCACTTTGACGGCTTCGGGAGTGAAGGATTTGGTTGCACGTCCTTGCTCTTGGCAAATCTGTTCGGCAAAATAGTCTATGAGCAGAGGTATGTCTTCTTTTCGCTCGTCCAAGGTGGGGATATGTATAGGTATGACATTTAGTCGGTGGAAGAGGTCTTCACGGAAATTACCTTTTTTTATTTCCTCGTCGAGGTTCTTGTTGGTGGCGGCGAGTACTCTCACATTAACCGTTATTGTCTTGTCGCTACCAACTCGTGTAATCTCGTTTTCTTGCAGAGCGCGCAGCACTTTGGTTTGCGCAGCGAGCGACATATCTCCTATCTCGTCAAGGAAGAGTGTTCCGTTGTCGGCTTGTTCGAACTTACCTGCACGGTCTTTGACGGCACCTGTGAATGAACCTTTGACGTGTCCGAACAGTTCGCTCTCAATCAGTTCGGAGGGAATGGCAGCGCAATTAACTTCCACCAAAGGTTTCTTTGCTCTGTTACTCTTGGCGTGAATCATCCTTGCCACCACTTCCTTACCCGTACCGTTGGCACCTGTTATGAGTACTCGTGCGTCGGTTGGAGCCACCTTGTCTATCATCTGCCGCACATGCTCTATGGCAGCACAAGAGCCTATCATTTGGTGCTTGAGGTTAAGTTGTTCGCGTAGCGAATGAACCTCCTCCTTTTGTGTACGCACCTGCTGTTGGAGGTCATTGCGATCCAAAGCGTTCTTGGTGCTTACCAAGAGGCGATTGAGGTCTATGGGTTTTTGTATGAAGTCGAAAGCACCCTTCTTCAACGCTTCCACGGCATTGTCCACAGTGCCGTGACCGGAAATCATAATGACGGTGGTGTCTTTGAGTTGTTCCAACACCTCTATTCCGTCCATTCCCGGCATTTTGATGTCGGTGAAAATTAGGTCGTAAGGCTTGCTGCGAGCAGCCTCCACTCCAC
Organism: uncultured Bacteroidales bacterium; assembly: GCA_947167395.1. Taxonomy (GTDB): domain Bacteria; phylum Bacteroidota; class Bacteroidia; order Bacteroidales; family Paludibacteraceae; genus Colicola. Next base: position 6,322 of record CAMVHW010000044.1, on the reverse strand, counting down.
TCTTTCCGTCGCCTGCCACATCAACCTCATAGCCCTCAAATTCGAGAATCTCTTTGAGGGTGTTGCGTATGGCTCGCTCATCGTCTATTATGAGAATCTTTGCCGCCATCGGAGATTAGAGCAGTTCGTTGAGTTTGGCTGCGATATTGTTTTTAGGGTGCGCACCTACCATACGGTCTATGAACTCACCGTTCTTAAAGAAAAGCAAGGTCGGGATAGACATTATGCCGTATTTTTCGCATACATCGGGGTTTTCGTCCACGTTGAGTTTGGCTATGGCTGCCTTACCTTCATACTCTTCGCCTAACTGGTCCACAACAGGTGAGAGCATACGGCACGGACCGCACCAAGGAGCCCAACAATCAACCAATACAACAGGGTTAGATGAGATAAATTCAGCAAAGTTGCTGTCTGTAATTTCTTTTGCCATAATAGTTTCTATTTTTAATATGATTATTTATTCTTCCGTCAGACGGCTTACGCGAATTGTTTTTTGCTTTGGATTAGCCATTAGACGGCGTGTTATTTCGTTTTCGAGATAAGTCTGTACAGCCCGTCTTATCGGTCTTGCTCCGTAACGCGGGTCGTAGGCTTTGTCAAGCAGTTGTTCTTTGACCGGTTGCGCCACTGTAAGTTGTTTGTTTTGTTCTTTCAAGCGTGCAACCAACTGACCGATTTCCATATCCAAGATTCTTGTGAGCATCTCTCTTGACAAGGGGCTGAACGACACTATATCGTCCATACGATTGACGAACTCGGGCGGGAAGGTCTTGCGCAGTGCCTTCATTAAGGTATGTTTAGCCTCGTCAGCCGTCATTTCTTCGGAAGCGGAGAAGCCCACACCCGAACCGAAGTCGTGGAGTTGGCGCGAACCGATATTAGAAGTCAGTATGATGAGTGTATTGCGGAAGGAGGTTTCTCGTCCTTGTCGGTCGGTCAGTCTGCCTTCGTCCAACACTTGCAGCAGCACATTGAAGATATCGGGGTGTGCTTTTTCTATTTCGTCTAAGAGTACCACCGAATAGGGTCTTCTGCGTACGGCTTCCGTAAGTTTGCCGCCTTGTTCGTATGCCACATATCCCGGAGGTGCTCCCACTAATAAGGAGGCTGTATGCTTCTCGGTGTATTCAGACATATCGAGGCGTATCATGGCGTCTTTGGAACCGAACAGTTGTTCGGCAAGACATTGAGCGAGATAAGTCTTTCCCACTCCCGTCGGGCCGAGGAAGAAGAATGTGCCGATAGGTCTTTTTGGGTCACGCAGTCCGAGCCGTGAACGTTGGATAGCCCTTACCACCACTTTTATGGCTTGGTCTTGTCCCACCACTCGTTTGAGCAGTTGTTGGTCGAGGTCACGCAGTCGCATCAGTTCGTTGGTGGCAACACGCGTGGCGGGGACGCCTGCCATAAGACTAATCACTTCGGCGATGTCGTTCTCCGTAACCTCCTTATGTTGGTCATTAACTGCGTGTTTGCGTGCTCCTGCTTCATCCATGGCATCGATGGCTTTATCAGGCAGTGCACGGTCGGTGAGGTATCGCTCGGACAAGGACACACAGGCGCGTAGGGCTTCGTCGGTGTATTCAACGCCGTGGTAAGAGCCATAAGGCTCACTAAGGCGACGAAGGATATTGAGTGTCTCATCGGAAGTGGGTGGCTGAACCACTAATTTCTGGAAACGACGTTCCAAGGCTCCGTCTTTCTCGATGGAGCGACGATATTCGTCAATGGTGGTGGCTCCTATACACTGCACTTCGCCACGTGCCAAAGCAGGTTTAAGTATATTAGCGGCATCGAGCGAGCCTTGTGCATTACCCGCACCGATGATAGTATGTATCTCGTCAATAAAGAGTATGATGTTGTTATTCACTCGCAACTCTTTGATAATGTTCTGCATACGCTGTTCAAACTGCCCGCGATAGGTAGTACCTGCCACTATGGATGCCACCTCTAAGGAGAGTATGCGTTTGTCCGTCATTGAGGGGATAAGGTTTTTGCTTATCATCAGTGCCAACTGCTCGACGATAGCCGACTTACCTACTCCCGGTTCGCCTATCAACACGGGGTTGTTCTTTTTTCTACGCGAGAGAATCTGCACCAAGCGGCTTATCTCTTTTTCGCGTCCGACGACAGGATCCAATAGTCCGTCTTTAGCCTCCTTGGTTAGGTCGCGACTGTATTTGTCGAGATTAGGTGTTTCGCCCTCTTTGACTTGCTTCTTGGGCTTGCCTCCACCGCCACCCATCAGTTGGCTGAAGAAATCGTCTTCCGTGTCATACATATCCGAAGACGAGTCACGAGGTGTTTTAGCGGGTTTAGGCAAGAGTTTCTCCACGCTCTCATAATTGACATTATATTGAGTATCAAGCAGTGAGGCAACATAATTAACTCTTTCACGAAGTATAGACAAGAGCAAGTGTTCGCTGCCCACTTTATCGGAGTTATAGGCTTCAGCCTCGATAGTGCATATTCTCAATATACGTTCTGTTGTTCGCGAATTGGGTATGACACCGGCTCTTTGAGCAGTGGCATTGAACAGGTGAGCGTCAATAGTCTTTTTTATTTCATTTAGGTCAACACCCGATTGGAGAAGCAGTTGATAGGCTTTGCAGTCGTTAAGGCGTGTCATAGCCAAAACGAGATGTTCGGGTTGAACCTGCTGCGTACCCAATCGCTCGGCTTCTTGACGAGCATAGAGTAAAATGGTTTGTAAGTGTTGTGTATAATCCATAGTCTGTTAATTGTAAAAACGGAAAGCCAACCCTGCTCTGATAACATTGGGATTGGTCGGGTAATAAGGCATAGAGAAGTATTGTCGATTCATAAAAGTGGCATTGAGGTGCTGGTATTGGATAAAGAAATTGAGGTGAATGAGTCGCACATAGAAGTTGGCATATACGTTTATTCGCGGATAGTTGCCAACCTTCAAGTCCTGCTGCACGACAAACTGACCGAGAGCGGGGTTAAGATAGGGAGCATAGTAAGCAGTGTTATAAGCCACGTCCACACCTAACTGTGCGTCCAAAGCCTTGAACCATGTGCCGTGATAATAGAGGTTATGATAGAGAGTGAGCGTAGGCACGGGTACTATATACGATGAGGAGTACTGATATACGATATGGTTGTCAAGATTGACCCACGGTGTTGTCAAGTTGGCAGTCAAGTCACCGGATAAAACATTGACCGTCTGGTCAGTCTGCTGCGGAGCGGATAGGGAAGAGAAGTATATCATATTCTTCACCGTCTCGTAATTGACTTTAAGAGCCAAGGCGAACCACTCGGATGGGTAAGCCACTTCACCGCCCACACGAAAACGATAAATCTTCCGGAAGTTGTTGTTCCACTGGTAGTGGTTGCTTGAATAGTGCTGCAAGAAGAAGTCGGGCACTTCGTTTCTTACGAACACATTGGCTCCTATGGTGAGACTGTCCTTGCCTGTTTTGAAGCCCATACCCACATTACCTTCCACATTAAACTCGCCCAATTTACGTCCCACAAGGCACACCTCACCGTTAGCACGGTAGCGGATATAATTACCTGTCTGTTTGTGTATTGCCCCTCCCACGAACAGGTTATTGGACCAAGTCTGCGCAGCCCAACTCATCTGTTTAGCCAACGAGGTGGAAGCCAAGTCGAGAGTCTGCGGAAAGGACTCGGAATAGAAACTGTAATTAGGAACGGAGTTGTTAATATGTCTTTGCGTTTGATTGCGCACCCACGCTGTTATACCAAAACGCAGATGACGGTTGAATGCCTCCTCAAAGGTTACCAAAATAGAGTTATCTATATTGAGCAGTGCTGCCGTGTCGCGCGTCTCGTGCTGATTGATATAGTTATCAGTATAAAAACTCTGGTTTGCCGTTTTCTCCACATAGCGTTTGTTGGCATCGTATAGGTCAAACACGTGTCTTATGGTGAGAACAGGCACTTCTATGGAGTCGGTAGTCCGCACTGTCCAATGGTAGGCGTGGTTAAGATAGCCTGACAAATATCGAAAGCCGGACATAGCATTGAGCCTGACAGGCATATCAGCCGTTTCCATATTCTGATTTTGCAAATCGGTAGGTTCTTGCAGTCCGCCATTCTCGAAATTAGACAACTGATTGAAAGTAAAAGCACTATATAGCGAATAGTGAGTACCTGTATATGAGCCGAACAGAGAGCCGTTGACCGTCTTGCCGGCTTGGTTCTTATAGTGTCCTGCCGCGTCAAGATACTTGATGGTGGCACCTATATTGGTCTTGCTGTTCAGATTGCCCGTAAAGTCGAAGTTAAGGTCGTGGTCTTCGTGATAAGTAGTGAAACCACGGTTGTAACCAATGGACGAATATGGACGTGTAGTGGAATAGAAACGTACGTCCTGCGGCGAAACGGTATAGATGTCGTATGGCGTGGCAAATATACTCTCTGTCTTGCGTGTGCGATAGAAGTAGAGAGCCGATTGCAGTGGTGAGATGAGGTTGCCGTTATAGTGGTTGAGTATAGAGTGGTCGTACTGCACATTGCGCATAGGCAGATTGATAAAGGACGAATCAACTTTTATGGTATCAGCCACGGCGGTATGGTCGGTGAAAGACCACGAGCGAATGACGGTTTTGGGCAGTTTGACCCTTGCCGTCACGCACAATGGCAGTACCGTCAGTACTGCCAATAACAACACCCTATACACCTGCTTCCCCATTAGTCTTTTTTAGACTTGCGCTTTTTAAGTTGCTGACTGAGTTCTGCTATTTCCTGTTCTTGGTTGCGAATTGTTTTCAGAAGGCTGTTCAGTTCCTCGTTCTCAATGGAAGTCGGGTACTGCTCGTCCACACGTTGAAGGAAGTCGGCAAGTATGTTCATATAATTAATGAACGCATCGTATGGCGAAGCGTAGCCGTTAGAACCTTGCGAAGCATAGTTCATATCGTGCAGGGATGTAAGGTCTTGCAACAACAGCCAGTCGGCTTTGAGCGTTTTGTCGGAACAGAGATGTACTCTCTCCACAACGCTGTATAGTTGTCTTAATGCTTCTTGTTGGAGGTCATTACCGTTGAACACACTCAAATCCTTCGCCTCACCTGCCCAAGTAAGTGCTTCGGGAGAGGACAGGGTCTGTACGGGTTGCAGTTTCTTGGCAGCCTCGGCGGGAGTAAGGAAGCCCACTTCTTGTTCCATAGCATAGTAAGGCACGGCACGCAGGAAGTCGAATATCCCCGTTTGAGCCGACTGACGTATGCCAAAGGTCTCTGCACCGAGCCATATATTAACCACCTGTTCGCTTTCCGGCAGAGCCACCACCGAGCGCACCAACTGCTCTGCGTCGTGCGGAGCATCTTGCCACGAAGGATCGGAGAAATGGAAAGAGAGAGCGTCCGACAAAGGCATATTACGCACTAAGACAGCCTGTTTGCCTTTACTGCAAGACTGGTAGAGATAGTTAGGCGATTGCCAAGAGAGTATATGTCTGGCTCCCTCGGTCATCAAGGTCTTGTAGCCCCACTGCATAACCGTTTGGGCTATATCGTCGGAATAGAGCAACTCACTGTTCCACAGTGTGGTCGATTGTACGCCAAAGAGGTCGTTAACCTTTTCTGCCTGTTTGGCTAATTGTTCTTGCAATTCAGTGGTGCTATATTCGGCTGCAAGGCTGTAACTATACGGCACAGCCACCAACTCAACGCAACGTGTAGCAACCAATTGTTTGAGCAGGTCAATCATTTCAGGAGCATTCTGTTCCAATAGTTCGATAGTGGTTCCGGGGATAGCCAATGCACAATGGAAACGATTTTTACTGAGTCTAATCATCTCCATAAGAGTTTGGCATAAGGGTTGATAGGACATATCCACCACTTGTCTGACTGCCTCTTCGGTAGCCATATCGTCGAAGTAGTAGTGGTCTTGACCGATATCAAAGAAACGATAACGGCGCAGCCTGTAAGGTATATGCATCAAAAAGCCGAAACAGATGTTTTTCATAGTTAATATATATAGTTAATAGTTAGTATTGCATTATCGTTAAAAGCGTTATCAGTAGTATTGCTGATACGTTACCTTGTCATATATGGCACGTACTTTCTTGCCGGCATCGACCCAACGTATGTTGTTCACTTCCTGTCGTCCTTGTTCGCTCAAGGCTTTATACAGAGCAGGGTTGGTAACGATAGCGTAGATAGCGTCTGCCATTGCGTCAATGTCCCAATAGTCGGTTTTGATGGCGTGATTAAGAATCTCTGCACATCCTGACTGGTAGGAAATGATAGAGGGGCAGCCAACCTGCATAGCCTCCAAGGGCGATATGCCAAACGGTTCGCTCACGGAGGGCATTATATAGACATCGGAG